>CALMAB010000107.1 GCA_937858325.1 uncultured Acetobacteraceae bacterium | reverse complement strand
AGAACGCACCATCACACCCCGGGACCACGCACCTAGACATTGCGCGAGGGAGAACCATGGGCAGCCAGACGGCGCAGACGGGGCTGGGTGATCTGTCCGCCTAAGCATCATTCTGCGGAGTGTGCTTACACGTAGCAGGAAAAATGATGCGTCCTCAATGACTCTTAAGCAGGCTTTCGTGGCGCAAGCCACGAAAGCCTGCTTAGGATTGTTTGCCGGACAGCCGTCCTGTGCGGCTTGGGAAGGGCGCTGTTCCCTAGCCTGTCCGCCGTGCTACGTCCAAAGGACGAACGCCGAATGGCGACCGCGGCGCCACGCCGCCCGATAGGGAGCACGCACACCATGCTGAAGGGCCTGCATCCGCTAATCTCGCCGCCGCTGCTCGCCGTGCTGGCGGAGATGGGCCACGGCGACGAGCTGGCGGTCGTCGATGCCAACTTCCCCGCCACCACCATGGCCCGGCGCCTGGTCCACATGCCCGGCCTGGCGGCGCCGCAGGTGCTGGAAGCGGTGCTGACCCTGCTGCCGCTCGATGATTTCGTATCCTCCCCCGCCGCGATCATGACCCCGTCCCAGGGCCGCCCGCCGGTCGCCGCCGACTTCCAGCAGGCGCTCGACGCGGCGCAGGGCCATGCCGTCGCCATCGAGGACATCGAGCGCTTCGCCTTCTACGAGCGTGCCGCCGGCGCCTACGCCGTCATCGCCACTGGGGAAACCCGGCTTTACGGCTGCATCCTGGTCCGCAAGGGGGTGATCCGGCCATGACGCTTTCCACCCGCCCGCTCGGCCGCACCGGCATCCAGCTCACCACGCTCGGCTTCGGCAGCACCAGCCTCGGCAACATGTACCGCGCGCAGACCGAGGACGGCGCGATGCAGGCAGTCGAGGCCGCCCACCGCGCCGGCATCCGCTATTTCGACACCGCGCCGCTGTATGGCTTCGGCCTGGCCGAGCACCGCATCGGCGCCGCCCGGCGGCGGTTGCCGGACGACATCGTGCTGTCCACCAAGCTGGGCTGGCGCTTGTTCCCGCGCGGGGCAACCGACGGTCCCGGCAGCCCCGCGGATGCCCTGTTCGACCACCCGGCGCCGTTCGCCCCGCGCATCGACTACAGCTACGACGGCGCCATGCGCTCCTTCGAGGACAGCTTGCAGCGCCTGGGCACCGACCGCGTTGACATCTTGTTCCTTCACGACTGCGACCGCCGCAACCACGGCGACGCCTACCGCGAGCGGTTCGGGGAAGCGATGAATGGCGCTTACCGCGCCCTGCTCTCCTTACGCGAGCAAGGGGCGGTGCGGGCGGTCGGCGCCGGGCTGAACGAGTGGGAAGCGTGCCAGGACTTCGCGGAGGCCGGCGACTTCGACTGCTTCCTGCTGGCCGGGCGCTACACGCTGCTGGACCAAACGTCGCTCGACAGCTTCCTGCCGCTGTGCGAGCAGCGCGGCATCGGCATCGTCCTGGGCGGCCCCTACAATTCCGGTATCCTCGCCACCGGCCCCGTCCCCGGCGCGCGGTACGACTACGCCCCGGCCTCGCCCGCCATCCTGGAGCGCACGGGCGCCATCGAGGCCACCTGCCGCCGCCACGGCGTGCCGCTGCGCGCGGCGGCGCTGCAATTCCCGCTGCAGCATCCAACCGTCGCCACCGTCATCCCCGGCGCCCGCGACGCGGCGGAGGTCGAGGAGAACCTGCGCCTCGTGACGCATCCCATCCCCTATGCGCTTTGGCTGGAGCTGCGGCAGGCCGGGCTGATCCGGTGATCGACGCCCATGTGCACTACTGGCGGGTGGACCGCGGCGACTATGATTGGCTGACGCCCGACCTGCCGATTTATCGCGACTTCCTGCCGGCCGACGCGGCCCCGTTGTTCGAAGCGGCCGGGATCAACGGCATCGTGCTGGTGCAGGCCGCGGCGACGGAGGCAGAAACGCGCTTCCTGCTGTCCCTGGCCGAGACCGACCCGCGGGTGCGGGGCGTGGTCGGCTGGATCGACATGATGGCGCCCGACGCCCCGGACCGCCTGGCGGCGCTGGCGCAGGACCCGCGGCTGCGCGGCATCCGCCCGATGTGGCAGGACATCGCCGACGACGAGTGGATGCTGCGTCCGGAGCAGGACGCGGCCTACCGCGCCGCCATCGAGCTGGGCCTCGCCTTCGACGCCCTGGCGCGGGTCCGCCACCTTTCCCACCTGCCGCGCTTGATCGAGCGCCACCCGGACCTGCCCCTCGTCATCGACCACGCCGCCAAGCCCGACATCGCCGCCGGCCGCCACGCGGAATGGCGGGACGCCATGGCGGTGCTCGCCGCCTTCCCGCACGTCCGCTGCAAGCTGTCCGGCCTGGTGACGGAGGCAGCGCCCGGCGCCCCGCTCGACGTCCTCCGCCCCTACGCCGACACGCTCTTGGAGCTGTTCGGGCCGCAGCGGCTGATCTTCGGCAGCGACTGGCCGGTGCTGACCACCCGGCAGGATTACGCGACGTGGTGGGACTGGTCCCACCGCCTGACCGCATCTCTTTCGCCTGCCGAGCGCGACGCCGTGTTCGGGCAGAACGCCGCCGCGTTCTACGGGCTGCACCCACCCCCCAATCCCACGGAGATCCCACCGGCATGATCGGCTTCGCTTTGTTCGGCTGCGGCCGCATCGGTCGGATGCACGCCCGCAACCTCCACGCCCACCCCGGCGCGGAGCTGGTCGCGTGCTTCGACGTGGCCGGCCCGGCGGCGGCGGCGGTCGCGGCGGAATTCGGCGCGGCCCAAGCGCAGTCCGTGGACGAGGCCTTGGCCAACCCCCGCGTCCGCGCCGTGTTCATCGCGTCCAGCACCGACACCCACGTGGACCTGATCGCCCGCAGCGTGCAGGCCGGCAAGGCCGTGCTGTGCGAAAAGCCGGTCGATCTCGACATTGCCCGCGTCGATGCGTGCTGGCAGGCCATCGCCGGGCTGCAGCCGCTGGTGATGATCGGGTTCAACCGCCGGTTCGACCCGTCGTTCCGCGCGCTGCGCGACCGCCTGGCCGCGGGCGAGATCGGCCGGCTTGAGCAGGTCGTGATCACCAGCCGCGACCCGGCACCCCCGCCGCCGGCCTACATCGCCGCCTCGGGCGGGCTGTTCCGCGACATGACGATCCATGACTTCGACCTGGCGCGCTTCCTCGCGGGCGACATCGTGGAGGTGCAGGCGATGGGCGCCAACCTGGTCGAACCGTCGATCCAGGCGCAGGGCGACATCGACGCGGCGATGCTGGTGATGCGCGCGGCGTCCGGCGCGCTGGTCCACATCAACAACAGCCGGCGCTGCACCTACGGCTACGACCAGCGGATCGAGGCGTTCGGCGAGGCCGGGATGCTGCAAGCCCACAACCAGCACCCCACCACCGTGGAAGCCTGGGGCGGGGAGCGCACGCGCGCGATGGACCCGGTGCCGCACTTCTTCATCGAACGCTACGCCGACGCCTACCGGGCGGAGCTGGACCATTTCATCGACTGCGTGAACACCGGGGCCGCGCCGCTGGCCGGCTTCGCCGAGGGGCGGGAAGCCCTGCGCCTCGCGGACGCGGCATTGGACAGCATGAGGAGCGGGCAGGCGGTGCGCCTCGCCTGAGGCGCGGACGCGCCTGCGCCGGCCCCGCGCGGCTGTCGGACTGTCCGCGATGCGCTGGCCGATACCGGCCAGCGCACGGAGTTGCCTGGTCAGCGACGACGACAACCATGACCATCAATGACCGTCGCCGTCCGGAAGGCGCTACCGGGGCTGGTACCGCGTGGGATCTTGCGCCTGCGTGAAGAAGTCGTTGCCGTTGCCATAGGTCGATGAGGAGGCCGACGGTCGTCCCGATCCTGGTTGGGCTGCCATGGAGTCGGTGTTGCCGTTGCCCGAGCTCGATGAAAACTGGTGACCTCCTCCGGGAGGAGGGGCAGACTGGTTATACGCCCCTCTCAGATCTTCCGAACCGTATGAATGCCTTAGACCCTGCGAACCGTATGTCGATGGGATCGACCCCGGTGCCGCTGGGCTCGCGTAGTGTGGCGAGCCGCTGTAGCCGCCATAGCCCGAGCTCGACGAGGGCTGGGGGCCTCCGTAAGGGGATGCAGGCTGCAAATCATGGCCTGCGGTCGTCGGCACTCTCGTCTGGGACCCGCCTGAAGCCGGAGCCTGCACTCCCATGGCTCCCCTTTGATCCAAGGTTCCGTCGCTCACCCGAGCGAGCGCCTGTCGCTGGGCACCCGCGTTTATCCCAAAGCGGCTGCTGGCTTCGCTGGAACTCATCTCGCCGTTTGCAACAGCTTCGACCGCTTGACGATACCTCGTCTGGGTGGCCCCGCCTTGTGCTTCATAGCTGGCGATCCTTGACGGATCACCCGACGGAGCAAGCCCGCCCTGCCCGGTGGAGCGGCCGCCAAGCACCTGTTGGTTTAGATTTGTGGTGAAGCGCTGCGCGTCGGCGTGGGTTGGTTGATCGCCCCGCCTTGAAGGGACGTTGGAACTCGGGTGGCTGGAACCCGAATGACCGCGAACAGGTGGTGTCATGTGGATGCCTCCGGTTGGGGGAAGGCACCAGGTTGGCTGGACCCTTCTCAGACCTTGAATGATCTGCCCGCAACCGGACACTGGACCCGCAACCTGACCTGAGGCTGTCCGGCTGTAGTCTATGGGACGACCCGCCCCTTTTCCCGGCAGCTACGTGTCAACGACGGCGGCGCTTTGCGCGGTCGCGTTCTGCTACCCCCTCGTGCTCGCCATGGTTTACGCGGTGCCGGCGCGGCTGCAGCGCCTGGTGCTGCTGTTTGCCGTGGCGCCGTTCTGGACGAGCTACATCCTCCGGGTCTTCGCCTGGCAGATCCTGCTCGCGCGGCGGGGCGTCATCAACACGGCCGCCGCGAGCCTCGGCTGGGACTGGATGGAGCAAGGCTGGCTCAACACGCAGGTCGCGACCCGCATCGGCCTCGTTCACTACCTCGCCCCCGTCCTCGTCATCATCCTTTACGTCAGCGTCAGAGGCAGCGCGCGAGCTGGGCGCGAGCCGCCTCCAGGCGTTCCGACGCGTGATCTGGCCTTTGAGCCGGGTCGGGATCACCGTTTCGCTGTCGTTTGCGACCATCATCGGCTTCGGCGACGTGCTGTCAGGCTCGCTGCTCGGCGGCGGGGCGGGGCGCTCGGTTGTCGGCGCGGTCCCGCTGTTCTCCAACATGATCATGAGCGACTACGCAAGCTCGACCAACCTGCCGCGGACCTGCGCGCTCGCGATGGTCCTGGTCCTGATCCTTGCTTGCGTCCTCGTCGCCGGCCTCAAGGCGACCGAGCGCGCCCAGCGCAAGGTGGCCTGACCCGTGCCCACCTTCCCGAGACCCGTGGATGGCGAGCGCCTCGCGCTGGTGGCTGCGGGCCGGGCCTACCTGGCGCTCGGCTTCGTGTTCCTGATGCGGCCGATTGTGACGCTCGTCGTCTTTTCCTTTCAGCGCAACCAATATGCCTCGCTGCCGGGGCAGGGCTGGAGCCTACGCTGGTACGTGAAGCTGTTCCAGGACGACGCCCTGCTCGCCGCGCTGAAGAACAGCCTGGTCGTTTCGCCGGTCGCGGCGACGGCCGCCTCGGTGATCGGCTTCTTCGCGGCCTACGCGACGCACCGCTTCGTTTTCCTCGGCCGGGCGGCGCTCGCCGTCGTCCTGGTCACGGCGCCCGCGACCGCGATCATCCAGCTCCGCCTTGCGCAGATGCCGCCGTCCCTTGAGGAAGCGGCCTGGAACCTCGGCGCAAGCGAGTGGCAGGCGCTGGTCCGGGTCGTGGTGCCCTTTGCGGCGGCCGGCACCGCCAGGGGCTGGCTTCTTGCCTTCACCTTCTCGTTCGACGAGTTCGTCATCTCCTGGTTCGTGTCGGGGTTCGACCCGACGCTGCCGGTCGTGATCTACAGCTATCTCGTCGGCTCGGCCGACGCGTCGCTGAAGGCGATTGCAAGCCTTGTCTTCGTGCTGTCGAGCCTGGTGCTGCTCGGCGTCGAGCTGCTGCTGGTGCCCTTGGTCGTGCGCGCCCGCCGGCCGGGCCGGGCCGCGGCGGCCTGAGAAAAGGGGAAACCTGTGACACCGACCGATTTCGGCCAGCAAAGGACGGCAAGGAAAGGGCACGCGATGAGCGAGGCGGACAGCGACCTGTGCGCGGTGACGGGACTTTTCCATGTCCTCGTCAAAACCAACGACTTCGAGAAGACCATTCGTTTCTACCGAAAGGTGCTGGGCCTGCGCGAGGCGCCCCGCCCCGCCGTGGGCAACAAGGGCGCCTGGCTCGCGGTCTCGACGCCCATCGGCGAGCAGATCATCCACGTTTGGGCGGAAGGGGCGGGGATGGGTCCGACCGGCGTGTCGCCGTACGGCACCGGCACCATCGACCACGTGTCGCTGGTCGCGGTCGACCACGAGGCGTTCCGGCGCCGCTTCAAGCGCCATGGCCTGCCCTGGCGCGAGTTCATGCTTCCCGCCACGACGCTGTGGCAGCTCTTTGTTTACGACCCGAGCGGCGTGCAGATCGAGCTGACCTTCGACGCGGACGGCGAGCCGGAGCCGCACGGGCCAATCGCCCCGGAGAATGCCTACAAGGTCGGCGAGGAGTTCTTCGACCTCCAAACCTATCCGTCCCTTGAGTGAAAAGCTTCTTGGAGGAAACGCACGTGAACGCCGAACCGATCCTGATCCGAGGCGCCGAGACCCTGATCGAGGCGCCGGGGCGCGTGCGCGCCGGCCCGGTCGATGTCCTCCTGCGCGGCGGGCGCGTCGCCGCGGTCGGGCCGGCCCTTGCCGCACCCCAGGGCGCCACGGTGGTCGAGGGGCGCGGCCTGCTTGCGGCGCCGGGGCTGGTCAACGCTCATTGGCATTCGCCGATGCAGCTTTCGCACGGAACCTCCGACCGGCCTCCCGTCCTCGGCCGTGAGCGCGTGGCCGTCAAGGTCGAGAACAGAGCCGTTGAAGCGCAGGACAGGCTGGGGCGGAGCGCCGGGGCGACCTTGGCCAGCGTGCCATCCGCGCTGGTGGGATGTGGACACGGACGGCGGCACCGCGCTCACGACGGCGATCAGGGACGGAGACGCCCGGACGTTTTCGTTCGTCGGCGGCACCGGCAGGTACCAGGGGATCCCCGGCGGCGGGTCGTTCCAGGGACGCCAGCTGCACGACGCGGTGGGCGGGGAAAGCGCCTTTGTCGTGCGCCATCAGGTAAGGTGGGGCATCAAGTAGCGCCGTGGGCTGCTCGGGGACGGACGCGGCCGGCCTGCGCCCTGGCACCGCTCCCCGCAAGCCAGGATGGCCCGCACGGGCCAGGTTCCATGCGCCGCAACCCGGGCATCGGCCGCCCGCAGGGTCGGTGCCCTTCGCGTCCAGCCCGCCCGCTGCGACTTTACCAACAATTTAGAAGTTCCGGCCATATTCAACCAGATATCACTGGCAAGGAACCTGTCCCGTGGCCGCTCTCAGCCGACGCCGCCTCGCCCTTTGCTCCGCAGCCCTGGCGCTGAGCGGGCCTTTGTTGCCGGCGCGGCGCGTGCAGGCTCGGGCGTTCCGCCGCGTCGTGCGGCTCGGCGTCGTGACCCCCATCGCGTCGGCATTGGGACAGGCCTGCCGCGCCTTTGCTGACGCCGTGGCGACCGTGCCGGCGCTCAACGACGTCCTCCAGGTCGAGGTGCATCCAAACGGCGAGGTCGGCAGCGAGGTCGAGATGGTCAAAGCCTGCGCGTCCGGCGCTCTTGACCTGGTGTTCGCAACCTCCAACGTCGTCGCCGCCCAGGTGCCGGAGCTGGGGCTGCTCGACGCGCCGTTCCTGTTCCGCGACACCGCCCACGCGCACGCGACGCTGGACGGCCCCATCGGCCAGGAGTTCGTGGGACTGCTGCGGGACAAGGGCCTGCACCTGCTGGCCTGGGGGGAGAACGGCGTGCGGCACGTCACGGCCGGCAAGCCGGTCCGGGTGCCGTCCGACCTGCACGGCGTCCGCATCCGGGTGCCGCAATCCGAAGTCATGCTGGAAGGCTTCCGTGCCCTCGGCGCCGCGCCGGAAACGCTGCCGTTCCCGCAGTTGTTCGAGGCGCTGCGCTTGGGCCGCTTCGAGGCCCAGGAGAACCCGGTGGCGACCATCGTCGCGACCCACCTCGAGCAGGTGCAGCGTTGCCTCAGCATGACCGGGCACGCCTACAGCGCCGCGTTCTTCATCGCGTCGCCCGACCTGCTCGAGGACCTGGACGACGCGCAGCGCGCGGCCTTGTCGGCCTGCGCCCGCGCCGGGGCACAGGCGTCGCGCGATGCGGCGCGGCACGGCGAGCGCGAAGGGGTCGAGCAGCTGCGTGCGGCCGGCATGGCCATCATCGAGGACGTGGACCGTGCCGCCCTCGCCGCCGCCGCCGTCCCGGCGCTGGACGCCGCGGCCCGGCGGCTCGGCGCGGACCGGGCG
>CALMAB010000106.1 GCA_937858325.1 uncultured Acetobacteraceae bacterium | reverse complement strand
CCGCCCGCATGAACGGCGTCAGCGCGACGCCCACCGCGATCACCGCGAGCGCGGTGCCCACCGTGCGCCGCAGCCCGAACCGCTCGATGATCGCCGCCGCGAACGGCCCCATCAGCCCATACAGCGCGATGTTCACCGCCACCGCGAACCCGACCGTCGCCCGCGACCACCCGAACTCGGTTTCCAGCGGCACGATCAGCACGCCCGGCACCGACCGTATCCCCGCCGCCACCAGCAGCACCAGGAACGTGCACGCCGCCACGATCCACGCCGGATGCCCTGTGAAACCGAAGGTTTGCACCCCTGCGACGAAGGTTTGCGCGCGCTTCATGTCCGAACCCCTTGCTGCCGCTGGACTACGTGTATATGCGCGCAATCTCGCTGGCAACCCGGCGCCCGCTCAGGCCCGGCCGCCCTTGTTCGGTCAAAGCTCCTTTCACGAAGCCATGGCTGGCCACTTGTCTTGCCTGGGTGCCGCATCCCGCAACAGCGTCGCGGCTGCTGGAACGCTGGCACAGAACGCCGCCTGATCACGGCATCATCAAAACTCGGCATGTCGCTTGCTACACCGGACTGATGGGTAAAAGCATGGTAAGGAGCAAGCTATGGCTTCTGAAATCAACAGCGCGGGCATGGCAATTGACATTCGGGCGATGCCGAACCCGGTAGTATTTCCCCGTGCGGCCAAGGACCTGCTCGACGTTGACTCTTCGTTGAGCTTCCGCACCGCGCTGGTGCTTTCGTCAAGCGTGCCACGCGGCAAGGAGCGTATCGTGCGCTGGATGCAGCGCATTCTGTTCTTCGGGGTGCCACGCCGGCTTTGCACGCATCACAACACTTGGCTAGTCACCGATCCCACAAACCTTGAGGTCTATGTCAGGCTCGCTCGGGTGAGAAACTGGGACGACCACGTGATGACGTGCTGTATCGACCTGCTACGAGAGGGCGACTCATTCTTCGATGTCGGCAGCAATGCCGGGTATATCTCCATCCAGGTCGCCGCCGCCCTGAACGGACGCCTGGACATCTCCGCGTTCGAGCCGCAGCCCACGCTGGCCGAAGCCGCAGCCGGGTCCGCCGACCTGAACGGGTTCGACCGGATGAAGGTTTACCGCATCATGGTCGGCCGGCCCGCGGCGGCCGAGCGCGTTTATGTCACGGGCAGCTCGTTGCACACCTCCCGCATTCCGCGCGGCAGGCCCAAGCAGACGATCGAGGCGAGCGTCTATTCCATGCAGGAACTGGTGGCGTCCGGCACCTGTCGCTCGCCGGATGTCATCAAGGTGGACGTGGAGGGTGGCGAAATGGAGGTCATCACCTCCTCACGTGAGTTGCTGCGCAGCGTGCAGCCAGCCATCGCGTTGGAAAGCGACGCGAACACGGCCCGTTTCGGCTATGGGCGCCAGGAACTGGTGCAGGCCCTGCGCGAGTGCGGCTACACCAACTTCTTCCACGTGCTGGAGGATGGGCGGTATGTCCCGCTGTCGGCCAAGGGAATCGTCTCGCGCGACATCGTGGCGGTGCCGCCGCTTCGCATGACCGACCGGTTCCGGGCCAAGATCGCCGGCTGAAACAGGCGGCCCTCGGGCCGCCCGTCAACCCTCCCAGTTCCGCACGGCGCACGCGGCACCCAGCGAACTCGCACCGCCCGCCGCCGCAACCACGCCGCATAGCCCCGTAGTCCGGCCCGTCACGCCCTCACGCGCCGGCCGACTGCATCATGCCGGGACTGAACATCAGCCTGCGGGCCATGGCTGGCTGTCCTCGACTGGACACGGCCCGATACGTCGTTTCCGCGGCTTCGGCAGCAACCAGCACAGGAAGCCTGTTCACCAGGGTTCGAGCATCTCGCGCTGCCTCCATGAACAGGCTTTCGATGCACGCTGTACTTGTGCAAGCCACAAGCATTAGGCGTCGGCGCGGCCAGCCAACGGTCAGGCCATCTCAGTTCGGTGTTATTATGAAGACCGCATCTCAAAACTGCTCAACAATATGCTGCAAGCGTCGCGCCATCTCCTTTCCTAACAAATGCAACCAGTTGCTAAACCAAATCCGCCTTCCATTACATTTTTGCAATGATAGCTCTCGAACTCGTAATCAATCACGGTTGCGAAACAGGGAGCGGAGCCAAAATGGCCCAGTTTTCGGTCGCGAGCGGCCAGATCATCGACCCGAACGGCAACCAGTTCATCGCGCGCGGGATCAACACCTTTCTCGGCCAGGCGGATGCGGCCACGATCATGAAGACCTTCCCCGGCATCAACGCCGTCCGGCTGGCCACCACGCCAAGCGCCGACCAGGGCGCCATCGACACCCTGGTGCAGGGCCTGACCTCCAAGGGCGTCGTCGTGGTGATCGAGGACCATTCGTCCAGCGGCGGCAACCCGAACACCTCCTCCGGCCAAGCCCTGACCAACGAAGCCAACTGGTTCGCCGGGCTGGCAGGCAAATACCAGAACAACCCCTACGTCTGGTTCGGCACCGCCAACGAGCCGGACAACACGGCCAACCTGGCGGCGATCCCGGCCCAGGAGGCCGCGATCTACAACGCCATCCGCGGCGCCGGCAGCAACGCCATGGTGCTGATGGAGATGCGGGGCGGCTTCACCAACGACGCCGCCCAGCAAAGCGCGTCCACCTACGCCGGCATGAAGAACGTCGCCTGGGACACCCACTACTACGGCTGGGTGTCGAAGTACAGCACGGACCCGGCGGCCATCGCCAAGGGCCTGCAGGACCAGATCGCCAACGCTCAAAGCGTGAAAAGCGCCGACGGCACCATGCCCGTGGTCATCGGCGAGTACGGGCCGAGCACCACCGGCAGCGGGAACTACGACGCCAACGGCCTGCAGGTCGTCCAGGCCGTGGACGACAGCGGCTACGGCACGCTCGCCTGGGCCTGGAGCGCCGGAACCGACACGCTCGTCAACAGCAGCGGCCTGACCGACTTCGGCCAGATGGTGGCGAAGCACATCGCGGCGGGCGCCTCTGCCCCCTCCACGCCGCCCCCCACCACTCCGACGACGCCGGTGGCGGGCAGCGGGACCGACACCCTCCAGCTCAGCCTGTCGGAGGACGCCTGGCAGGGCGACGCACAGGCTGTCATCACCGTGGACGGCAAGGCCGTCGGCAGCACCGTGACCGTGACGGCTGCGCACGCCCAGGGCAAGTCGCAGACCGTGACGCTCACCGGGCAATGGGGACCCGGCGCGCACGACATCGGGATCCAGTTCATCAACGACGCCTACGGCGGCACGGCCGCGACGGATCGCAACCTGTATTTCAACGGGGCAACCCTGGACGGGCGGCCATCCGCGACGCCAGCCGCCGCGCTGTACTCGAACGGCACGGCCCATGCCAAGACGGAGGCCAGCCCGCTCGTGCTGCACTTGTCCGAGGACGCCTACCTCGGCGACGCGCAGTTCACCGTGGCGGTGGACGGCAAGACGTTGGGCGCCGCGCAGTCCGTGACCGCGTCGCACGCCAAGGGAGCCGTGCAGAACTTCGCATTCGGCCAGGCGATGGCGGCCGGCACGCACGATGTAGCCGTGTCGTTCCTGAACGACGCTTATGCCGGCACGGCCGCGACCGACCGCAACCTGTACGTCAGCTCGATCGACGTCAACGGCTCGGCGAAGACAGGAACAACGGCAACCTTGCTGAGCACGTCGACCCAGCACTTTTCGGTCGTCGTCTGACCGCGTCTCCCATGCCTCCCATGCTCGTTGCTTGGCTGGCATTGCTCTGCTGGAGAGCATCAGACGGCTTGGGCTTCCTGCAAACGGCGTGATCTCAGAAGCCGATCTGATCCACTCCGGGGCCGGCTGCCGCCTGAACCCTTGTCGCGGCGGCAAGCCGGTGTATGCAAGGACGCTGGAAAGCGGGCCGGAAGCGCGATGGGAGGCGCTTCCGGCCCGCAGCCATCCTCACCGCAGCATCTTCATCAGCGCCTGCCCGTTCTTCCCGTCCAGCTCCGCCCGCTCCAGCGCGCCGTCCCCATCCGGATTGGCCATGTTGAACATCTGCTCGACGTAGGCCAGGAACTCCGCCTTGCTCACCTTGCCGTTCTTGTCCGTGTCCGCCGCCCGGAACGACTCCCCCGGCAGCACCGGCGCCGCTTCCCGCTCGTCCAGGCTGTCGTCCTGATCCGGGTTCAGCTCGTCGAACCGCGCCGCCGCGGCGCTCTTCACCTCCGCCAGTTCCAGCTTGCCGTTCTTGTTCACGTCAAAGGCCTGCAACGGATCGGCCTGCGCCTCCTCCGGCCGCCGCGTCGGCAGGTCAGGCGCGCCCTGCGCGACCGCGCCCGACACCCCCGCCATCCCCAGCGCCGCCGCCAGCAGCATCGTCCTGACCCGCATCGTTCTTGCCTTTCGGTGTGTGCGGCGTCCTACGCCGCCGGGCGCTCCGGGTTCGCCGCCGGGCCGCGCAATTTCCTTGCATTTCCCGCGCCGCCCGCCGAAACTATTCCCAGCCAACCAGGAGCGACTCCCATGCCGAAGGG
>CALMAB010000105.1 GCA_937858325.1 uncultured Acetobacteraceae bacterium | reverse complement strand
GCGCACGGCCCGACGCGGCAGAAGGTCACGCAGACCGTCGATGTCGCCCGCACCCCCGACCAGGTTTGGGCCATCGTGGGCGACTTCGATTCCATCGCCCGCTGGCACCCGCTGATCGCGTCCAGCCCGGCGGACCACGGCAACGCCGTCGGCTCCAAGCGCACGCTCACGCTCAAGGCGGAGGGTGATCCGCACTTCGACGAGGAACTCGCCAAATACGATGCCGCCGCCCATAGCTACCAATACCGGATCGAGAAGGTGGACCCCAAGGTGCTGCCGGTGACCAACTACACCGCGTGGTTCGAGGTGTCCGACAACCCGGCCGGCGGCAGCACGGTGGAGTGGCGGGCCGCGTTCTACCGCGGCTATCCGCTGAACGACCCGCCGCCCGAGCTGAACGACGCCGCTTCCGTGAAGGCGGTCACGGGCGTGCTGCGCGCCGGCCTCGACAACATCAAGGCCGTCGCCGAGCGCGCTGGTTGAGGGCTGTCCTCGCCTGTCTCCTGCTGCTGGCCGCGCCGCCAGCCCGGGCGGCGCTGGCCTACGTCACCAACCAGGGCGACGACAGCGTGTCGGTCGTGGACACGGCGACCGGCGCCATCGTGCAAACGGACGGCGTCGGCGCGAAGCCCGCCGGGGTCGCGGTGGCGGCGGACGGGCGGCACGTTTACGTCACCAATCCGGAAGGGCGCAGCGGCAGCATCCTGGAGCGCCGCGATGGCCGCTTGTCGGCGGTCGCGGAGGTGCCGGCGGGCGCCGGGCCGCTCGGCGTCGCGGTCAGCCCGCGGGACGGGCGGGTGTTCGTGGCGGATTGGTATGGCGACACCGTGGCCGTGCTGGACGCGGCCGGGTCCAACATGGGCACGGTCAAGGTCGGCCAGTCGCCCTCCGGCCTCGCCATCGACCCGGCGGGCACCCGGCTTTATGTCGCCAACCGGGAAAGCGACACGCTGTCGGTCATCGACCTCGGCGACCTCCATACGCTCGCGACGGTGCCAGTCGGCCACGCGCCGTTCGGGGTGACGCTCCAGGGCGGGCGGGCGTTCGTCGCCAACGTGCAGTCGGGCGACGTGTCGGTGGTGGACACGGGCACCCTGACTGAGGCCCGGCGCCTCAAAGTCGGCGACTTCCCCTACGCCGTCGCGGTCACGCCGGACGGGTCGCGCATCTTGGTCACGAACCAGCACGGCGGCACGCTGTCGGTGTTCGACGGCGCCTTTGCGCCGCTGCCCGACATTCCGGTGGGCGACTACCCCGAGGGCATCGCGATGTCGGCTGACGGCGCGCGCGCCTACGTGGCGGTGTGGATGGACAACCGGCTGGCGGAGATCGACGTGGCCGCCGGCAAGGTCGTGCGTAAGATCAAGGTGGGCGAAAGCCCGCGGGCGTTCGGGGCCTTCCTGGCGCCGCCCTGACGGGCGCACCATGTCCCGCCTCGACGCTGATTGCGAAGGGAGGAGCACGCCATGAGCCGCCTGGCCGGGGACGACGCAGAGCCGATGCTGGGGCCGGACGGCCCCTTGGTGGAAACCGTGATCGTGCCGGGCGCGCGCGACCTCGGCGGGTTCGAGGTGCGGCGCGCGCTGCCGTCCAAGGAGCGGCAGATGGTCGGCCCTTTCGTGTTCTTCGACCACATGGGGCCAGCGGTGTTCCACGCCGGGCGCGGCCTGGACGTGCGCCCGCATCCGCACATCGGGCTGGCCACCGTCACTTATTTGCTGGACGGCGAGATCATGCACCGGGACAGCCTCGGCACCGTGCAGGCGATCCAGCCCGGCGCCGTCAACTGGATGACCGCCGGCCGCGGCATCGTGCATTCGGAGCGCACGGCGACGGAGCTGCGCCCGCAGGAGAAGCGGCTGTATGGCATCCAAACCTGGGTCGCGCTGCCGCAGGCGCATGAGGAAACCGCGCCGGACTTCGCCCATGTCGGCCGCGACGCGCTGCCGGAGGTGTCGGGGGAAGGCAAGCATGTGCGGGTGATCGCCGGCGAGATGTTCGGCGCGCGCTCCCCGGTCAAGACGTTCTCGGACATGTTCTACGCCGACGCGGCGCTGGACCCCGGTGCCAGCCTGCCGGTCGGGGCGGAGCATGTGGAGCGCGCGGCCTACGTGCTGGAAGGAACGGTGCAGGTCGGCCCCGACACCTACGAGGCCGGGCGCCTGCTGGTACTGCGCCCGGGCGACCCGATCACGATCCGCGCGCAGACCGCAGCGCGGGTGCTGGTGCTGGGGGGCGAGCCGATGGACGGGCCGCGGCACGTTTGGTGGAACCTGGTGTCCAGCCGGCGCGAGCGGATCGAGCAGGCCAAGGCCGATTGGCGCGCCGGGCGCTTTGACCGGGTGGCGGGCGACGCCGAGTTCATCCCGTTGCCCGAGTAGGGGCGCGCTCATGGCGGACGGGGATGCCGCGCTGCTGGCCCGCATCGAGGCCTTGCGCAGCAGGACCACCGACCGCGGCTGCACGGAGGCGGAGGCAATGGCGGCGGCGGCCAAGGTGGCGGCGCTGCTGGACCGGCACGGCCTGTCGGTGGACGACATCAAGCGCCGGGTGCAGCCCTGCGACCGCCTGGCGCTGCCGACCGGGCGGAGCCGCATCGGGCCGCTCGACGAGTGCGCCCCGGCGGTGGCGGCGTTC
>CALMAB010000104.1 GCA_937858325.1 uncultured Acetobacteraceae bacterium | reverse complement strand
GCAGGTAGTCCTTGGGCAGCAGCACCGTGCCGAGCCGGGCGAACACGTCCGGCTCGTGCCGCTGCACCCACAGCAGCTTCGGCGCGGTGAAACCCGGCATCGCCCGGTTGCAGGCCCGGGCGCGGAAGTCCGGCACCCGGCGCTCCAGCTCCACGCACTCCGCCCCGGCGCGTCCGTCGTTCCACAGGATGGCGGGGCGCAGCACGGCGTCCGCCGCGTCCAGCAGCACCGCGCCGTGCATCTGCCCCGACAGCCCGATGCCGTCGAGGCCGGCCCAGGCGTCCGGCGCCGCCGCGCGCACCTGCGCCACGGCGTCCTCCGTCGCGCGCCACCAATCGGCCGGGTCCTGCTCGGACCACAGCGGCTGCGGGCGCTGCACCTCCAGGGGCGCCGACGCTTCCGCCAGCACGGTTTGCGCGTCGTCGATCAGCAGCGCCTTGACGGAGGAGGTGCCGGCGTCGATGCCGAGCCAGCTCATATGCGCGCCGCCATTGGATTGTTCATGCTTCCCCCCTGCAGCCCAACGCTATGGTTGCGGGGATTGGAAGGCAAGTGCCAGCCGGGCGCAGAAACGCCCTCCCGGCACCGTGCGGCCTCGGCTATGATGGCCGGAACGCCGGCAGGCTGCACCCGCCGGCACCATTGGGGAAGGAACGGTCCATGATGCTCACCCGTCGAGGTTTCGCTGCGGGCGCCGCGTTGCTGCCGCTGACCGGCGCCGCCCCGGCGCGGAGCGCCAAAGCGGCCGATGCGCAGGCCGCCGGGCCGGTCGATGCCAGCAAGGTGTCCAAGGACCTGAGCCAAAAAGCCGCGGGCAAGAAGTGGCAGATCGCGACCGTGGTGAAGGTGGACGGCATCGCCTGGTTCGACCGCATGCGCGCGGGCGTGGAGCAGTTCGGCCGCGACACCGGGCACGACGCCTGGATGGTCGGGCCGAGCCAGGCCGACGCCGCCGCCCAGGTGCAGTTGGTGGAGAACCTGATCGGCCAGGGCGTGGACGCCATCTGCGTCGTGCCGTTCTCCATCGAGGCCGTGGAGCCGGTGCTGAAAAAGGCGCGCGACCGCGGCATCGTCGTGATCGCGCACGAGGCCAGCAACCTGGTCAATGCCGACGTGATCATCGAGGCGTTCGACAATCGCGCCTACGGTGCCAAGCTGATGCAGGAGCTGGGGAGCCGCACCGGCGGCCAGGGCAAGTACGTGGCGACCGTGGGCAGCCTCACCAGCCAGTCGCACATGGAATGGATCGACGGCGCGGTGGCCTACCAAAAGGAGCACTTCCCGCAGATGCAGGAAGCGGTGCGCCGGGTGGAAAGCTACGACGACGCGGAGGTCGCCTACAACAAGCTGAAGGAGGTGCTGACCGCGCACCCAGACCTGCGCGGCATTATCGGCGCCCCGATGCCGGCGAGCGCCGGGGCGGGCCGGCTGATCGCGGAGCGCGGGGCCAAGGGAAAGGTGCAGTTCAGCGGCACCGGGCTGGTGTCCGTCGCCGGGCAATATCTCCGGGACGGCGACATCCAGTACATCCAGTTCTGGGACCCGGCGGTGGCCGGCTACGCCATGTCGGTGCTGGCGGCGATGCGGCTGCGCGGCCACAACGCGGAGATCAAGGGCGGCCTGGACCTTGGGCTGGACGGCTACCAAAGCCTGCTGGCGCCCGACACCAAGCGGCCGGGGCTGCTGTACGGCGCGGGCTGGGTCGGCGTGACCAAGGACAACATGAGCCAGTATAATTTCTGAAACGCCGCCCGTCCTGGCGCTGCGGGCCGTGTCCAAGCGGTTCGGCGGCGTGCAGGCTTTGGATCAGGTGTCGTTCCAGGTCGCGCCCGGCGAGGTCCGCTGCCTCGCAGGCGAGAACGGGTCGGGCAAGAGCACCGTCATCAAGATCCTGAGCGGCGTACATCGGGCGGACAGCGGGGAAGTGGTGCTGGCCGGCACCCCGCGCGCCGCCCTGACCCCACGGGACGCCATCGTGGCCGGGGTGCAGGTGATCTATCAGGATTTTTCCCTGTTCCCAAACCTTACGGTGGCCGAAAACCTGGCGGCTGGCCAGGACCTTGGCGCCCGGCGCTGGCTCGTGAGCCGCCGCCGAGCACGGCGCGCGGACGCGGAGGTCGGCAGCCTTCCGGTGGCGGGCCGGCAACTGGT
>CALMAB010000103.1 GCA_937858325.1 uncultured Acetobacteraceae bacterium | reverse complement strand
CTGATCCACCGCGCCCAGCCCCGGATCGGCCGCTCCTGCAAGTAGAAGCAGCCGATGGCCAACCCGACCGCCACCGTTGCACCCAGACTCCAGAAGGCCGCGTCGAGCATGGGAGACCCTACCGTTCCGCCGCAATCTTCGCTGTGCATCGGCGCCTTGGGAACCCTTGATCGGCGCCGGGGTTCCGAGGAGGGTCCTTGCATCCCGCGGCCGCCCAACCGCATCCATGAGGGCAGGCCATGACCCCCGACGGAGCCATCACCCGGCTGATCGAGCTTCATTCCGGCGCGACGGGCGCGATGCGGCGTGCCCTGGACCGGTTCGCGCGCACGGGGACGCCGCCCACCGAGGAGGAGCGCGCCGCCTTCTGCTACCCGGAGCTGCGGGCCACCTGGACCCGGCCGCCGCACGGCCCGCAGCCCTTCACCCGGCGGGCCTGGGCCAAGTTCCAGTCGCCGGGCACCTACGCGACCACCGTCACCCAGCCCGAAGCGTTCGCCCCCTATCTGCTGGAGCAGCTCCGGCCCTTGGTGGAGGAGTTCGGCGCGACGCTCTCGGTCGAGGTCGGCACCCAGGGAATCCCCTACCCCTACGTGCTCGACGGCACCGAGGCCGCCGGCGGCGAGGTGGCGCCCGCGGAGATCGCGCGGCACTTCCCCATTCCCATGCTGTCCGCCATCGGCGACGAGGTCGCGGACGGCACGTGGGAGTTCCGGGACGGCGAGCCGCGGCCGCTCGCCTTGTTCGACGCGGCACGGGTTGACTATTCCCTGCGGCGCCTCGTCCACTACACCGGCACGGACTGGCGCGCCGTGCAGCCCTGGATCCTGCTGACCAACTACCAGCGCTACGTGGACCAGTTCGTGCGGCTGGGCCTGGCCGCGCTTGCCCAGCCCGACGGCCCCTACGGCGCCCTCGCCTTGCCCGGCGGCGGCGTCGTGCGGCGGGGCGACGATCCCGATGCCGCGGCCCAGCTGGTCGCAGAGGCCCCCTGGCAGCGGCACCAGATGCCGGCCTACCACCTGCTGCGGGACGGGCAAGAGGCCGGGTGCGGCGGCGGGGTCGGGGCGGCCGACGGGCTGACCATCGTCAACATCGGGGTCGGCCCCTCGAACGCGAAGAACATCACGGACCACCTCGCGGTGCTGCGACCGCACTGCTGGCTCATGGTCGGCCACTGCGGCGGGCTGCGGCAAAGCCAGGCCATCGGCGACTACGTGCTGGCGCACGGCTATCTGCGGCGCGACCGCATCCTCGACGACCTGGTGCCGCCCGAGGTGCCCGTCCCCGCGCTGGCCGAGGTGCAGGTGGCCCTGCAGGAGGCGGCGGCCCAGGTCACGGGCGAGCGGGGCGACGCGCTCAAGCGGCGGCTGCGCACGGGCACCGTCGTGACCTACGATGACCGCAACTGGGAGCTGCGCTGGTCTCAGGAGCGGCGGCGCATCAACCTGTCCCGGGCGATTGCGGTGGACATGGAGAGCGGGACGCTCGCGACCCAGGGCTATCGCCTGCGCGTGCCCTACGGCGCGCTGCTGTGCGTGTCCGACAAGCCGCTGCACGGCGAGATCAAGCTGCCGGGCGCGGCCAGCGCCTTTTACCAGCGCGCCGTGGGCGAGCACCTCGCCATCGGGATCGCAACCTTTGAGCTGCTGCGCGGCCAGCTCGCCGCGCTGCACTCGCGCAAGCTGCGCTCCTTCGACGAGCCGCCGTTCCGTTGAGGGGCCTACGCCGGGAAGCAAACTGCCGCTGGTCGTTTGTCCCCTACACGGTGCGGATGACGACGGCATCGAGGGCGGTGCAGCCCTCGCCGGCGCCGGACAGCAGCATCGGGTTGATGTCGAGGCTGCTGATCGCCGGGTCGTCCAGCACCAACTGGCCGACCGCGACCACGGCCGCGGCGAGGGCGGCGGTGTCCATCGGCGGCTCGCCGCGCACCCCGCGCAGCAAGGGGGCGATCCGCAAGCGGCCGAGCGCCGCGCACACGTCGTCCGCGTCGAACAGGGGCAGCAGCAAGGCGGTGTCCGGTATCGCCTCGACATACTTGCCGCCGTCGCCGAGCACGACGACGGGGCCGAAGCCGGGGTCGCGGTGCGCGCCGACCAGCAGCTCCCGCCGTCCCCGCGCCATGGCGGCGCCCAGAACGCCGTCGAAGCGCAAGCCGCCGCTGCCCAGGATGCGCCGGCAATCCGCAAAGGCGCCGCGCACCGCGGACGCATCGAGGAGGTTCAGGCGGACCAACCCATGCTCGGACTTGTGCGCAAGGTCGGCGGAGCAGCCCTTCACCACGACACGGCGGCCCAGGTCCTCCCAGGCGGCCACCGCCTCGTCCGGCGTGCGGCACAGGCGGTGCGGCACGACCGGGATGCCCGCAGCGGCGAGGCAGGCAAGGCTGTCGGCCTCGTTCAGCAACGTTTCTTCGCCCGCCGCGGGACCGGGCGTTGCGGCCGAGGCGGCGCGCCGGCGCGCACGGGCGATCAGCGCGTGGTGCCGGATGAACCCGTCCAGCGCCGCAACCGCCTGCGTCTCGAAGGTGAAGACCGGCAGGCCCGCCGCCTTGAAGTGCCCGGCCACGGCCGGCTGCGGCGCCGCGATGGCCAGCGGCTTGCCCGTCAGCCCGGCAAACGCGGCGGCGTCGCGGGCGAACACCGGCACGTCATAAGCCGCACCGGCGACGGGCACGCCGATCAGGAAGGCGTCGGCGGCCGGATCGCGCGCGATCACCGGCAGGATTTCGCTGAACAGGCGGCTGTTGGTCAGCAGCGCCGCGGTGATGTCCACCGGGTTCGCGGTGGCGGCAAAGCTGGGCAGCACGGCCCGCAGGCCAGCCTGGGTGTCCGCCGACAGCGTGGCCAGCGGCATCCCGGCGTCGGACGCAGCGTCGGCCGCCATCACGCAGGTCGCACCCGAGTTGCTGATGACGACCAGCCGGCGCCCTTGCGGCACCCAGCCTTTGAGGTAGAGCGCGACCGCATCGACCATCTCGGCCGTGTCCCGCACGCGGCGGATGCCGTGCCGCTCCATGAAGGCACCGACCACCCGGTCCTCGTTGGCCAGCGCCCCGGTGTGCGACCGCGCCGCCGCCTGCCCGGCCTCCGTGCGGCCCGGCTTGAGCGCGATGACGGGCAGGCCCCGGGCGTGCGCCACGCGGGCGGCCTCTGCCAAGTGGTGCGGGTCGGGGATGCTTTCGAGATACAGCAGCAGCAGCCGGATGCCCGGGTCCTGCGCCACGGCCACCGCCAGCTCGGACGCGGTGACGTCGCAGTCGTTGCCGGTGGCGTGGGAGTGCCGGATGCCGATGCCCTGGCCGCGCAGCAGGCCGTAGGGCACCACGCTCATGGCGCCGCTCTGGCTGACGATGGCGACCGGCCCGTCCTCGGGCGGCGCCTCGATGTACATGGAGGAGAAACTGGCGACGGCGCCGGTGGCGAAGTTGGCCAGGCCCTGGGCGTTCGGGCCGACGATCCGCAGCCCCCGTGCCCGGGCACGCGCGGCCATGTCCCGCTCCTGCGCCTTGCCGCCCTCGGTTTCGCCAAAGCCGGACGCCATCATGATGGCGATCTTGACGCCGGCCTGGGCGCAGGCCTCCACGGCGGCGACGGCGGCAGCGCCCGGCACCGCGATGACCGCCACGTCCGGCGGCTCCGGCAGGGCAGCCAGGTCGGGGAAGCTTTTCAATCCCTGGATCAGCGCGCGGTTCGGATTGATCGGGAACACCCGGCCGCGAAAGCCGAAGCGCGCGAGGTAGTCCACCGGACGGCCGCCGATCTTGTCCGGGTTCTCCGAAGCGCCGATGACGGCGACCGACCGCGGGTCCAGCGCCAGCCGCAGGCCGGTGCTCATGCGCGGTCCCCGAGCCGGTGGCACCGGGGGATGGTGAGGTCGCCGAACCTCAAGAACCCGGCCTGCACGGCGTCGCCGATCTCCAGGCCCGGCGCGGCGTGCATCATGGCACGGAAGCCCTCCTCCATGTCCACCAGCGCGATCCGGTAGGGTGCCAGCGCCCGCAGCTCCGGGGACGGCGCCCGCGCGACGGTGGTAACGGCATAAACCCGGCCGCGCCCGGACGCGGCCCGCGTTGCCGGCGGCGCGCCGCCGCAGTGCGGGCAGAAGCCGCGGGCGAAGTACCACACGGCGGCGCACGCTGGGCAATGCTGGAAGGTGATCGCATCCGTCCCCGTGGTCCAGTCGGTCATCGGGCCTGCTCCAGCAGCAGGGTGACGTGGGAGGACAGCACGCCGCCGTCGCCGTGCAGCAGCGCCACCGAAGCATCCCTGACCTGCCGCGGCCCGGCGCGTCCGGTCATCTGCAGCTGCGCCTCCACCAGGTGCGCCATTGCGCCGCCGACGCCGCAATGGCCATAGCTGAGCAGGCCGCCGTGGGTGTTCAGCGGCATCGCCCCGTTTCGGCCGAAATGCCCGTCGCGCGCCAGGGCGCCGGCGCCGCCGCGCGGGGCCAGGCCCAGCTCCTCCAGCAGGATGGCGAGCGTGACGGTGAAGCTGTCGTAGATCGCGGCGTAGCGTATGTCCGCGAGGGCGACCCGGCTGCCCAGCCCGGCGCGGGCCGCGGCGGCGGCCGTGCCGAACGACGCAAGGCTGGGGGCCGCGGACACGTGCTGATGGGTGTGCGCC
>CALMAB010000102.1 GCA_937858325.1 uncultured Acetobacteraceae bacterium | reverse complement strand
CCCGTATGCGACGAGCCGCCGCTGTTGCGCCCGCTCGGGCCGGGGCGCTGGGCGCGCTGCCACATCCCCACCCCTGACCTCCTGACCCTGGAAGCCGCACCATGATCAAACTCGCCGACGACCTGCCCGCCATGCTTGCCATGACGGAGACGGCGGTGAGCATAGACAGCGGCACCCACCACGCCGCGGGCGTGCAGGAGGTGATCGGCCTGTGGGCGGCGCACTTGGCCAGCAGCGGCTTCACGGTCGAGCGCACGCCGCTGCCCGGGCGGGGGGACCAGCTCACCGCGCGGCGCGTGTTCGGCAACGGCCGGCGCATCTTGGTGCTGGGCCATGCCGACACCGTCTGGCCCGCGGGCACCGTCGCCGGCTGGCCGTTCCGCAACGACGGCGCGTTCCTGACCGGCCCCGGCGTCGGCGACATGAAGGCGAACGTCGTCATGGCCCTGCACGCCCTGTGCCGCCTGGTCGCCGCTCCGCCGCCGGGCATCGGCGGCATCACGGTCCTGATCGTGCCCGACGAGGAGATCGGCAGCCCTGGCAGCCGCGCCTGGATCGAATCCCATGCGCGGGAGGCCGACGCCTGCCTGACGCTGGAACCCTGCCGGCCCGGCGGCAAGGTCGTGGTCGGGCGCGGCGCAGTCGGCGCGCTTTACCTGCGCGCTGCTGGCGTCACCGCCCATGTGGGCCCGGCCCGCGCCCTGGGCGCGTCAGCCGTGTCCGCCCTGGCTGCGCTCGTCGGGCCGCTGGAGGCGCTGACGGACGAGGCGCGCGGCATCGGCACCTCCGTTGGCATCTTCCGCGGCGGCGACGCCCGCCAGGTAATCCCGGACCGGGCGGAACTGCACCTGGACCTTCGGGCCACCACGCAGGAAGGAGCGGACTGGCTGATGGCGGAACTGCACCGGCTCACCGAGATCCCGCCGGCCGACAAGCGCGTCGCGATCTCGGTGGAGGGCGGGTTCTACCGTCCGCCCTTTCCCACGACGCCGGGCACGCGGCGCTTGCACGACCTGGCGCGCAAGGTCGGTGCCGGGCTGGGCGTGGTGGTGGAGGAGGCGGTCTCGCCCGGCGGCTCCGATGGCAGCTTCGCCGCGGCGCTGGGCGTCCCGACCCTCGATGGGCTGGGCGCGGTGTGCCACGAAAGCTGCAGCCGGCGGGAGCGGGTGGAGTTGGACAGCCTGGTTCCACGGGGCATGCTGCTTGCCGGGCTGATCGAGGCGATTGGCCAGGAGGGGGTGTGATGGCTCACCAGCGGTTCCGGCGTTTCAACACGTCCATGTTCTACAAGGAGCAGACGGTCGCAAACGAGATGTGCATGGCCGTGCGCGCGGGCAACCACGTCTTCCTGCGCGGCCAGACCGGCTTCACCCTGGACGGCGGCTTCACCGGGCTGGGCGACGCCGCGGCGCAGGCGGACCAGGCGATGCGGAACGTGAAGGTGCTGCTGGAGGAGGCCGGCGCGCGGATGGAGCACATTTGCAAGATCACCACCTACATCACCGACCGTGCCTGGCGGGAGCCGGTCTATGCCGTGATCGGACGGCACCTGGGCAGCATCGCACCGGTCGGCACCGGGCTGATCGTGAACGGCCTGGCGACGCCGGAGATGCTGGTGGAGATAGACATAGACGCCGTGATCCCTGACGGGGAGGCATGACCGAGCTGTTCCTGCCGGGCCTGGTGGACCCGGAGGCCGCCGCCGCCGTCCGTCGCCACGGCCACAGCCCGGCCGCGGCGGCGATGCAGGCTGAGGCGGTGTTCCGCCAGTTGCACGATTGGCTGGCGCGGGACGGAGGCAGCCCCGGTGACCTGTGCAAGATCACGATGCAGATCACCGATCGCGCCCACCGCCAGGCGGTTTACGGCGTACTCGGGCAGGCGCTGCCCGGCGTGTGGCCGGTGTCCACCGGGCTGATCGTGCCGGGCCTGCACGACCCGGATGCGCTGTTCCAACTTGACGCCTATGCCGTGCGCGGCGGCCCGCACGAGCGGTTCCGGCGCTACCAGGCGGGGGACGTGCCGTATGGGCTGCAAACTCAGTCCTTCCGCATGGAGTTCTGCATGGCCGTGCGCGCGGGGCGCCGGGTGTTCCTGCGCGGGCAGACGGGGATGACGCTGGGGCGCGACCTGGCGGGGCTGAACGACCCGGGCGCACAGGCGGCGCAGGCCGCCGCGAACGTGCGGGAGCTGCTGGCCGATGCCGGCGCCGGGATGCAGCACGCGACGCGGCTGGTGACGTACGTGACAGACCGGGCCTACCTGGCCCCGGTACTGGCAGTCGTGGAGCACGCCTTTGCCGGTGCGCCGGTTGCAAGCACCGAACTGGTGGTGAAGGGCCTGGCCGCGCCGGAAATCCTGATGGAAATTGATGTCCATGCCATGCTGCCGTAAGAGCCAGCCCCGTCACAGGCTCGACGGGCCGAGGCTGTCCGGGTCCAGTGCGCGGGCGACATACTCGTCGGCATCCGGCGCATACTCGTTCCATAAGGCGCGCAGGGCGGCGAGGGGCGCAGCCGCCGCGTCCACCCGCAGGTCCACGTATGGGAAAGTCTGCCGGTCCACCACCAGCAGCGCCGTAGAGCGCAGCGGCCGTTCCTCGCCGCCTGCGGCATCGCCCGCTTCCAATGCGGCCAGCAACCGTTCAGGCATGCCAAGCGCGGCCCCGGCGGAGAACCCGGCCGTCATGGCAGTGGGGACGTCGGCGCTTCGCAGGATGTTGCCGACTGCCACGCAGTCCGCGCCGGCAGCGCCCGCGTGCTTGGACCGGATCAGCCCGCCGGAGAAGTGCGCCGCTGTCCCAGCCGCATCCAGCACCGCCAGTTGCCGCCAGCCCGCGTGCGGCGTGCCTGCCGCCAGGGCGGCGACCGCCGAGGCCGCGCTGCACCCCGCGGCCAGCAGCTCCAGGCCGAGCGGCCCCAAGCGTGGGTCGGTGCGATGCTGCGTCAGCACCACGCCCAGCCCGGCGCGTGCGAACACACAGCGTCCGCCGACCGCGGGGCTGGACGTGGCGATGACGGCGCCCAGCATCCCCGTGCGGGCGCAGCGTCCGGCCAGGGAGAAAGTCATGCGGCGCCTCCCCAGTTGAGCGGGGCGGGCGGCTGCAGGTCGGGGTTCGCGGCGAGCATCCGTGCCCATGCCCGGCCCGTGGCCTCCTCCGCCACCCGCAGCACCTTCGGCTCGTCCACGGTCAGCACCACGCGGTCGCGCATCAGGAAGGCGCCGTCCACCATGACGGAGTGGACGACCCCGGGGTGGCCGTAATGGACCAGGTTGGACAGGGGGCGGATCGTCGGCCGCATCGCCGGAGCGTTCAGGTCTATGATCGTCAGGTCCGCCTTCTTGCCGGGTTCGATGGAGCCGATCTCCGCCAGCGCGCCGACGCTTGCGGCGGCGTTGCAGGTCACGGTGTCCAGCACCTGCTGCGGCGTGGGCGATACCCCGCCTTCCCCGTCCCGCCCGCGCCCGGTGCGGTGCAGAATGGAGCCGAAGGCCATCGCCTGGAACAGGTCCTCGCTCATGTTGTCCGTCCCGAACGCGACGGTCACGCCGGCGTCGCGGATCGGCCCGATCAGCGCCTTGTGCAGGCCGCGGCGGGAGATGCTGGCCGGGCAGTGCGCCATGGTCACGCCCCGCTCCGCCAGCAGGTCTATATCGGCGCGGGTGCAGAACGTCCAATGGGCGCCGGTCAGGTCCGGGCCGAGGAAGCCCTCGCGGTCCAGGTAGGCTGCGGGCGTCAGCCCATGCGCCGTCCGCACCGCCGCGACCTCGCCCATGCTTTGCGCCAGGTGGATTGTCCGGGTCAGCCCGTGCTTCATCGCCAAGTCCCGCACCGCGGCCAGCATGGCGGGGGAGCAGTTGTCCGGCGCGTGGGCCGCCACCTGGCAGCGCACCCGGCCGCCGTGGCTGCCGTGCATCGCCTCGATCAGCCCGGCCGTGCGGTCCAGGAAGCCTTGTCCGAAGGCGGGGTCCACCGAGTAGTCGCCGTGGCGGATGCGTCGCATGTCGATGTCGGCGCAGGACTCCGACAGCCACAACCGCATCCCGGTGGCGGCCATGGCAGGCGCGTAATCGAGGACATGACGGAACGGATCCACCAGCGTCGTCGTCCCGCTGCGAATGGCCTCCAGGCATCCCAGCACCGCGAAGGCGGCGCGCTCTTCCCCGGACATGGCATAGGAGATCGGGGACATGTACCGGTAGACCGCCTCGCCTTCCCAATCTTCCACGGTGCCGCGCAGGGCCAGCAACACGGTGTGGGTGTGAGCGTTGATGAGGCCGGGCAGCATCAACAGGCCGCGGCAGGACATGCGGGGCAGGTCGGCGTGAGCCGGATCGGCCTCCAGCGCCGCCGTGTCCCCAACCGCGGCGATGCGGCTGCCGCGCACTGCGACGGCGGCGTGGGGCAGGACCTGCCGCGCGTCGTTGCCTGTGGCGACCAGGGCGTCGGTCAGCAAAAGGTTCAAGGTTCCCCTCCACGATCCGCTCCGGTCTGGTGGAGCACGGTCCTGGCTGGGCGCTGTACTCTATCCGGAGATCCATGTCCCGCCGCCCTTGCAGGCGCAGTCCGCGCGCGCCCGTCAGCAGACAAATGCGCCGGCCCGCAGCAAAGCGTGCATCGCAAGCCGCAGGCCACCGGGCAGCACGAGGCGCGCCTCCTCCGCCTTCCATTGACAGCGTCGCCACCGGCCCGACTGTATGCCCTGGGACGATGCGGGAGCCAGCCATGACGTTTGCGGCCACGTTCAGGCTTCCGAGGCGCCTCGTGCCGTTCCTCGGCTTTTTCCTTCTCCTCGCGCACCCGGCCCAGGCCCAGGTGGTCGAGGCCGCGCGCGCCGCGTTGCCGGAGGCGGTGCGCGCTGCCGGGGTGCTGCGGATCGCGACCTCCACGCAGTGGCCGCCTTTCGCCTACCAGGGCGAGAACGGGGAGCCGGACGGCATAGACATCAGGCTGGTGAAGCTGCTGGCCGCGAAGCTCGGCCTGAAGCCCGTCGTCGAGGACGTGAAGTTCCCTGCCATCGTGCCCGGCGTGTCCAGCGGGCGCTACGACGTGGGCGTGAACCAGATCAACATCACCACAGAGCGCGCCAAGGCAGTGGATTTCCTGCCCTACTCGCAGGACGGCCTGGGCCTGCTGGTCCGCCGGGGAACCGCAGGGATGGACGCGAACAACCTATGCGGCCGCACGCTGGTGCTGACGCAGGGCAGCGCCCAGGTCGGCATTGCGGAGCGGCTGTCGGCGGGGTGCAAGGAAAGGGGGCAGAAAGAGATCGCCTTCCTGTTCTTCCCCAACAGTGCCGACACCTATTTGGCGCTCGCCAACGGGCGGGGGGACGGGTTCCTGATCGGCAAGGCGTCGGGCATCTACATCGCCAAGGGCAACGACAAGCTGGACATGACTGCGTCCACGCTGGCCGGCCCCAGCACCGTGTCCGGCATCGTCATCGCCAAGGGCAACACGGCCCTGCACGAGGCGCTGCGCCTTGCGCTGGAAAGCGCACTGGCGAACGGCAGCTACGCGAAGGTCATGGCCGACTTCGGCGTGCCGGACGGCGCGCTGACGCTGGAGCAGATACGCAACCCGGCCCCAAGCTGACATGGCGCAGGTCGAGGCGAAACAGGGGACGGTGCCGGTCATCCTGCCGGCGCCGCGGCCGGGCCACTGGATCGGCGTGGCCGTGGTTGCCGCCGTGGGAAGCTGGATCGCCTATCAGGCCCTGACCAACCCTGGGTTCCAATGGGGGACCGTGGGCCGCTACATGCTGCACCCCCAGGTCCTGCGCGGCGTCGGCACCACCGTCGAGCTGACGGCGCTGGTGATGCTGATGGGCGCCGTGCTCGGGGTCGGGCTGGCGCTGATGCGCATGGGCGGCGGCCAGGTGCTGCCGCTCTGCGCCTATGCCTTCACCTGGTTCTTCCGCGGCACGCCGGTGCTGGTGCAGCTTGTGTTCTGGTACAACCTGGCGACATTGTTCCCGACCCTGTCGCTCGGCGTCCCGTTCGGCGGTCCCAAGTTCGCTGAGGTGTCGAGCACGGCGGCAATCTCCTCCTTCACGGCGGCGCTGCTCGGCCTTGGGCTGAACGAGGCGGCCTACATGGGGGAGATCGTTCGCGCCGGGCTGCTGTCGGTGGACGCCGGGCAGGGCGAGGCGGCGCGGGCGCTGGGCTACCGTCCGATGCAGGCGTTCCGGGTGGTGGTCCTGCCGCAGGCGATGCGGGCCATCGTGCCGCCGACCGGCAACCAGGTGATCGGGATGCTGAAGTACACCTCGCTGGCGAGCGTGGTGGCGCTGCCGGAGTTGATGAACTCGGTCGAGACAATCTACTCCCGTACGTTCGAGACCATCCCGCTGCTGATCGTCGCGGCACTCTGGTACCTGGTCCTGGTCAGCCTGCTGTCGGCCGTGCAGGCCGTCATCGAGCGGCGTTACCGGCGGGGCGCCGATCCCGCAGGCGCGCGGGGCTGACGCGATGGACGCGCTGCCTGCCGCCCCGCCGATGGTGGCCGTGACGGACGTGTGGAAGGCCCGGGGGCGCAACCAGGTCCTGCGTGGCATCAACCTGGAGGCCGCACGGGGCGAGGTGGCCTGCCTGCTCGGCCCGTCGGGCGCGGGCAAGAGCACGCTGCTGCGCTGCGTCAACGCCCTGGAACCCTGCGACCGCGGCATCGTCCGGGTGGACGGGACGGCCATCGGCTGCGAGGAGCGGGGCGGACGCTGGTACCGGCTGCGCGAGCGCGACGTGAGCCGGCAGCGCGCGGGCATCGGCATGGTGTTCCAGGGTTTCAACCTGTTCCCGCACATGACGGTGCTGGACAACGTCTGCGACGCCCCGGTGCGGGTGCTGGGGCAGCCGCGCACGGAGGTGCGCGAGCGGGCGCAGCGGCTGCTGGAACAGGTCGGGCTGGCGGAAAAGGCCGCGGCCTACCCCCGGCAGTTGTCCGGCGGGCAGCAGCAGCGCATCGCCATCGCCCGGGCGCTGGCGATGCAACCCAAGCTGATGCTGTTCGACGAGCCGACCTCCGCGCTCGACCCGCATCTGGTCGGCGAGGTGCTGGATGTCATCAAGGCGCTGGCGGCCACCGGCATGACCATGCTGATCGTGACCCACGAGGTGCAGTTCGCCCGCGAGGTGGCCGGCAGGGTGGCGGTAATGGTGGACGGTGTGATTGCCGAGGCCGGGCCGCCGGGCGCGGTGCTGCGCGACCCGAAGGACCCGCGGGTCCGCAGCTTCCTGGCGCGCGCCCTGTGAGCGCCGGCGCCGACTGGCTGATGGTGATTGACGTGCAGCCCGCGTTCAGCCACCCGGACAGCCCCTGGTACACGCCCACGCTGCCGGGCGTCGCCGGTCGTATCGCGCAGCTCGTATCCGCCTATGCCGGCCGGGTGGCGTTCACCCGCTTCGTGCCGCCGGCCCAGCCGTTCGGCGCCTGGCGGAACTACTACGGGCGGTGGCCCTTCGCGTTGGAGCCGGAGGCGGCGTGGCTGTGGGACTTGGACGCGCCCTGGGCTGGCCAGCCCAGCCTAGCCAGCCACACCTTCTCCAAGTGGCTGCCGCCCATGCGCGAGCGCGTTGGCCTCGATGGCGCGGCCGTGCTGTGCGGCGTGTCCACCGACTGCTGCGTGCTGATGACCGCGCTGGCCGCGGTGGACGACGGCGTGCCGGTCCGCGTCGTCGCCGACGCCAGCGCGGCCAAGACGCCGGACGCGCATGGCCGAGCGCTCGACATCATGGCGTCGCGCGCGCCCATGCTGGGCATCGTGACGACCGAGCAGGAGCTTTCGGGCCGATGACCATGCACCTCGGGATGATCCTGCTCGGCGCGGGCGGCCACGTCGCGGGCTGGCGGATGCCGGGCGCCGAGTTCGGATCGGAGAACCTGCCGCTGCTGCGGCGGATCGTCGCCTCGGCGGAGCGCGGCAAGTTCGACTTCGTGTTCCTGGCCGACGCCCTGAACACCGGGCTGGACGCCCACCCCGGCATGATGGTGCGGCTGGAGCCGCTGACGCTGCTGGCCGCGCTTGCGATGGTGACGGAGCGGATCGGCCTGGGCGCCACCGTGTCCACCACCTACTCGGAACCCTACAACGTCGCCCGCGCCTTCGCCTCCCTCGACCACATCAGCGGCGGGCGGGCGGCGTGGAACGTGGTAACGGGCAGCAGCCCGGACGCCGCTGCCAACTTCAGCCGGGACAAGCACCCGCCCCACGCCGAGCGCTACGCGATGGCGGCCGAGTTCCTGCAAGTGGTGAAGGGCCTGTGGGACAGTTGGGACGACGGCGCCATCGTGGGCGACAAGGCAAGCGGCACCTTCGCCGACCCGGCGAAGCTGCGCGTGCTGGACCACCGCGGCCGGTTCCACCAAGTGCGCGGGCCGCTCAACATTTCCCGCCCGCCGCAGGGCCATCCGGTCATCATGCAGGCGGGCGCGTCCGACGCCGGGCGGGACTTCGCGGCGGCAACGGCGGAGGTCGTGTTCACGGCGCAGGGGGACATGGACGAGGCGCTGGCCTTCGCCCGCGACCTGCGCGCCCGCACGATTGCGGCGGGCCGTCCGGCCGACGCCATACGCATCCTGCCCGGCATCAACCCGGTGATCGGCCGGACGGAGGCGGAGGCGAAGGAGAAGATCGCCCAGCTTGCCAGCCTGGCCGACCCGGTGGCCGCGCTGAAGGTGCTGTCGGACCGGCTGGGCCACGACCTGTCAGGCTTGCCGCTGGACGGCCCGGTGCCGGAGCTGCCGCCCTCGGGCATGATGCAGGGACACGCCACCCAGCTCGCCTCCATCGCGCGCCGCAAGCGGATGACCCTGCGGGAGCTGCGGGACTACGCCGCCGTCAGCTCCGGCCACCGTGTGCTGTACGGGACGGCGGAGGCCATCGCAGACGACATGGAGGCCTGGTTCCGCAGCGGCGCGGCCTCCGGCTTCGTGCTGCAGTTCACCCACCACCCCGGCCCGCTGGACGAGTTCGTGGACCAGGTCGTGCCGATCCTGGTACGGCGCGGCTTGTTCCGGCGGAACTACGAGGGCCGGACGCTCCGCGGCCACCTGGGCCTGCGGCGGCCGGCGTGGGAGGACGCGGCTTCCGGCGGGCAAGCGCATCAAGGTGACCATTGAGGCGCGCCTGGCGGAGTTGCGGTGGGAAGGCCAGGGTTGTTGCCATCGGATCCGCCGCGGTTGCGGGGCGCCGTGGGACGAGCCTCGACCTCGCCCACGTCCCGCGCAAAGGTCTTCCAACCACACCGCAAGGACGTGAACATGGACCCTCAGTCCCCCGAGGCCGCCATCACCGGCTGGCTCGCCGCTCAGCAGGACGCGATGATCGCCCTGCTGCGCGAGATGGTGGACATAGACAGCGGCAGCTACGACAAGCCTGGGACCGATGCCGTGGGCGCCGTGGCGGAACGGTTCCTGTCCGCCCATGGCATCCCGGTCGAGCGCCTGCCGCAGTCCCGGCACGGCGACTGCCTGCGCGCCACCGTTCCGGTCCCCGAGCCGTCCAACGCTGGTGGCAACATTGTCCTGATGGGCCACCGCGACACCGTGTTCCCCGCGGGCGAGGCCAGCCGCCGCCCTTTCACCATCCGCGACGGCCGCGCCTACGGTCCCGGCGTCGCCGACATGAAGGCAGGGCTGGTGATGAACTGCTTCGTGCTCGCCGCTTTTGCCCGGTTCGGCGGCGGCCCGGCGCCTCTGGTCGGCCTGTTCACCGGCGACGAGGAGATCGGCAGCCCCGAAGGCCGCGCCGTCATCGAGGAGGAAGCCCGGCACGCCCGCGCCGTTTTCAACAGCGAGCCGGGCCGTCCTACCGGCAACGTCGTCACCGGCCGTAAAGGCGGTGTGTTCATGCTCATGCGCGTGGCCGGCAAGGCCGCCCATTCCGGCGGCAACTTCCAGGAAGGGATCAGCGCGATCGGCGAGCTGGCGCAGAAGATCATCGCCATCCACGCGCTGACCGACCCTGGCCGCGGCATCACCCTCAACGTCGGCCTCGTCAGCGGCGGCCAGAGCGTCAACACCGTCGCCCCCTGGGCCGAGGGCCAGATCGACCTGCGCTACGTCGCGCCTGCCGACCGCGACGACGTGATGGCCCGCATCGGCGCCATCGTCGAGCGCGCCTACGTGCCCGGCACGGAGGCCGAGCTGGTCATCAAGGGCGAGTTTGTCCCCCTGGCGCAGTCCGACGCCGCCAGGCGCCTGTTCGACCTGTATGTTGACAGCGCGGCGGCCAGCGGCCTGCATGTCGAGGGCGAGTTCACCGGCGGGTGCGCCGACAGCGGCTTCACGGCCGGCGTCGGCACGCCCACCATCTGCGCCGTGGGTCCCGTGGGCGGCAAGGCGCACACAGCCGACGAGTTCCTGCAGCTTGACAGCCTGGTGCCCCGTGCACAGTCCTGCGCCCGCGCGATCCTGAACCTGAGAAGGGCCGGGCTCTAAGCCTGTTGTCCTCCCCTGTTCGGGCTGCTTCGACGACTTCCCGCCCGCGGCACGGGTTCGATCAGTGCTGCAACCGGAAGGCCGGGGAAGTCGCGGGCAGGCAGGGATGCGGGTCCGCCGCTGCCCCGTCGCAATGCACGCTTACAAGGCAGCCGCCACCACGCGCTTGGCCTCTTCCAGCGCGGCCAGCAGCCGGTTCGTGCCGCGCATCAGCTCCACCTCCGCCACCCGCCGCATGTGGTCGTCCTTGCAGCCCGGCAGTTCCGCGGCCATCGCGATGGTGGGCAGGGGCGGCACGGTGTAGGCGGGATCGTGCCGGAAACGTGGCTCGCGCGTCGTGTTGACCGGAACCAGGATGCGCGACAGCCGCAGCAGGGCCTCGTTGCGGCGGACGGGATCGGCGCCTTCGAGCGCCGGCAGGTCCGCTTTCAGCGCCTCAACGGCAGCCGTGCAGGGGGAAAGGTCGGCGAGGCCGTCCGAGGCGGCCTGGTAGCGCGCGATGGTGGCCAGGAACTCGTCGCAGGTTGCCGCCCAATCATAGGGCAGCACCTCGGCGTTGGCGAAGCGCAGCGCGGCCAGCAGGTAGATGCGCACGTCCGTCAGCAGGATCGCCGGGTCGGCAATCTCCAGCGTGTCGTTCTCGGTGTGCCAGGCGATGTTCGCGCCGCAGCCGGACACGTCGTAGTAGCCCTTCTCGTGCCGCAGCGCCTCCGGCATGGTGGAGCTGAGCATGAACAGGCTCGGCAGCCCGATGTTGTTGAAGCTGTAGTCCCCGGCCTGCGGCGGGCGCAGGGTGCGGATGTCGGCGTCGGGCAGGATGTCGCGGATGGCGTCCGCCGCGACGCCCGCGCTTTCGGGGAAGGCGCGCGTTTCGTGGTAGCTGGTGGCCCAGCGGCAGCCCGGGCTGTCGCAGTTAATCTGTGCGACGCAGTTGCGGTCCAGATCCAGCGCAAAGCGGTCCGCGAACCAGGTTGACCCCGCGTACCGTCCGGTCGAGTGCCCCGGCCACCACGCCAGCCGCACCGAGCGCCGCAACCCTGCCCGCCCCTGCCACAGCACCCGCGCCAGTTCCAGCAGCGTCGCGTCCCCGGTCGCGTTGTCGCCCACGCCCACGTCCCAACTGTCGTAGTGGCCGTGGACCAGGACGAAGCGTTCCGGCTCGACGGCGCCGGGGATGGCGGCAACGGGGATGGCCTGGGCGAACCAGCCTTCGGTCAGGTCGGTGCGGATGGTGGCCTCCCCGCCCGCGGCTGCCATCTCCATCAGGCGCTGCCCGTCCGGGTTGTTCACGGCCACCACGGGGATGCCGGGTTTGCGCGGCAGGTCGGCCAGGTCGGGGCTGCCCCAGATGGTGGTGCAGGTGCCCCAGTGGATGTCCACGCCCGGGTTGACGGCGATCAGGCCGATGCCGCCCCATTCCTCGATCAGGCTGGTCAGCGCCGGGTTGCCGAAGCCCGGCATGACAACGATGTTGCCGGCCACCAGGCGCCGCACTTCCTCGGCCGACCCGATGCCGCCGCCGAACAGGGTAGCGATGTCGCGGCTGTAGCTGCGGAGCGCCTTCGGGTTCGCATCCAGCCGCACCAGGCGGCCCCCCTGCCCGTCCGGCACCGAAAGCGACGAGGACGGCGGCTTGGCGCGGAACGTCGTGCCACCCGCGGTGACGGAAGCGGATTGCGGGATGGACAGGTAGACTTCAGGCCGATGCACCTCGACCGGGACGCCTGCCCCGCGCAGCTTGCCGGCTATGACCTCCGCGGCCCGGTTCACGTCCTCCGGCTGCCAGCGCGGCATTTTTGCAAAAGCCTCCACCAGACTCCAGGGCAGGTCGAGCGAGACCTGGTCGAGGAAGTGCTGCTCCGCTTCGATGACTGCCATGGCCTTGCTCCGTTGCCGGGTCGGAAGCGCAGCACCGATGGGGCCGACGTGCAAGCGTTCCGGCTTGCTGCCGCAACCTTGCGCGTGTTGAATGGGTGCAATGCACAAACCAAGGGCCACCCGCATGAAGCAGTCGCTCGCCGCGCTCGGTTTGGCCGCGTGCGCCGCCTTCCCTGCCCTGGCGCAGCCTGCAGGCGACCCGGTGCGGCCGCTGGTCATCCTGACGCAGCCGCAGGCGGCCTCCCCGCAGGAGTACCAGGCGGCCGAGATGGTCGCGGACGGCTGGCGGTCCCTGGGGCTGCAAGTGCAGGTGCGGCCGCTGCCCGGCCAGCAGTTCAACCAGGTCGTCTGGTACGAGCGCGGCCGTTGGGACGCCACCACCTGGCAAATGGGGGGCCGGCCCGAACGCAGCGATCCCGACGAGCTGACCTACAACCTGTTCGTGTCCGCCAACATCGCCAACGGCTACGACTTCGTCGGCTACAGCAACCCGGAATACGACCGGCTGGCCCAGGCGCAGCGGGAGGAGCTGGACCTGCCCAAGCGCCAGGCGCTGATCCGGCAGGCGCAGCAATTGATCAACCAGGACCAGCCCTATGCCTTCCTGGTGCATCCCAAGAACCTTGTCGCCTTCAACAGGGCGGTCTGGGACGAGGGAAGCACCGTGCAGCAGGCCGGAATTGGCATCCGCAACTTCTGGACCTGGATCGGCCTGAAGCCGCGCGGCGCGCGGCGGGACGT
>CALMAB010000101.1 GCA_937858325.1 uncultured Acetobacteraceae bacterium | reverse complement strand
GGCCGGACCCGAGGTGCTGCTCGGCGGCGAGCTGCGCCTGCCGTCAGGCAGCAGCGGCCGGGTTCCGGCGGTGATCCTGATCCATGGGTCGGGCGGGATCGGGTCCGGCCCCGACATGTGGGCGCACGTCCTGAACGAGGCCGGGATCGCCGCCTTCATCCTCGACAGCTTTTCCGGCCGCGGCATCGTCTCGACGGTGGAGGACCAGGACCAGCTCAACTCGCTGTAGATGACGCTGGACGCTTACCGGGCGCTCGACGTGCTGGCGGCGCACCCACGCATCCGGGCGGACCGCATCGCCGTTTGGGGCTTCTCCAAGGGGGCGGTGCCGGCGGTCTATTCGGCAGTCGAGCGGTTCCGCGAAAGCTATGGGCAGGGCCGGTTCGCCGCCCATGTCGGGTTCTACACGCCCTGCAACGTGTCCTACGACAAGGACGAGGCGATGGGCGGGGCGCCGATCCGGCTTTACCACGGCAGCAGCGACGATTACGTGAACCCGGCGGCGTGCCGGGCGCTGGTGTCGCGCTTGAAGCCGGCCGGGGTGGACATCGCGTTGACCGAATACGCGGACAGCCAGCACGGCTTCGACAGCCCGACCTCGCCGCCCGTGTTCGCCGTGCCGAAAGCGCAAAGCACGCGCAACTGCCGGCTGAAGGAAGGGCCGAACGGCGCCTTGGTCGATGCGGAAACGGGGCAGCCCTACGCGCTCAAGACCGCGCCCTGCGTCGCAATCGGCGCGCATGTCGGGCACAACGCGCAGGCGACCGAGGCGGCGCGGGCGGACGTGATGGCGTTCCTGACGGCGACGCTGCTGAAGTGAGCGAAGGCCTGTAGCCGCACGGGTGACAAATGGCGCCGGGGCGGCGACACTTCTGGCGGCGATCTTTCGGAGTTTTTCTATGGAATTGCGCAACCTCGGCCGGTCTGGCCTGCGTGTTTCGGCAATTGGCCTGGGCTGCAACAACTTCGGCGGGCGCATCGACCTGGAACAAACGCGCCGGGTCATCCACAAGGCGCTGGATGTCGGCATCACGCTGTTCGACACCGCCGACGTGTATGGCGAGCGCGGCGGGTCGGAAACCTGCATGGGGCAGGTGCTCGGCGACGCGCGCAAGCGCATCGTGCTGGCGACCAAGTTCGGCATGCCGATGGACGACACGGGGGAGAACGAAGGCGCGTCGCGCCGCTACGTCTTCGCCGCCGTCGAGGCGAGCCTGCGGCGCTTGAGGACCGACTGGATCGACCTATACCAGCTGCACCGCCCCGACCCGCGCACGCCCATCGAGGAAACGCTGCGCGCGCTCGACGATCTCTCGCGCGCCGGCAAGATCCGCTATTACGGCTGCTCGAACCTGCCGGCGTGGCAGGTGGTCGAGGCGCATTGGACCGCGAAGACGCTGAACCTGTCGGGCTTCGTGTCCTGCCAGGACGAGTATTCGCTGCTCGTGCGCGAGGCCGAGCGCGACCTGTTGCCCGCGATGCGCGCCTACGGGCTTGGCCTGCTGCCGTATTTCCCGCTCGCCAGCGGGCTGCTCACCGGCAAGTACCGGCGCAACATGCCGCTGCCGGAGGACGCGCGGCTGAGCAAGACGCAGCAGCTGGCTGACCGGTATCTCACCGAGGCGAACTGGGCGGCGTCGGAAAAGCTGATCGACCTTGCCGAAGCGCGCGGGCGCACGCCGCTGGCCCTCGCGTTCAGCTGGCTTCTTGCCCAAGCGCCGGTCGCAAGCGTGATCGCGGGGGCGACCAAGCCGGAGCAGATCGAGGAGAACGCCAAGGCCGGGGCGTGGACACTGACCGGGGACGACCTCGCCGAGATCGACCGGACCATGCTGGGCTGATACCGACGGCTGCTTGCCTCGCCCCTTTCCGTCGTTGCGAGCCGCCCCATGCGTGACAGCGCCACGTAGTCGCGCCACCATCCATACCCCTGAACGCTGCCGAGCAGAGGAGCGCGTGCATGGCCGACAATCCCCCGCATCCCGCCGACCAGCCGTTGACCGACACCACGCCCTACGGCAGCGGGCCGGACGCGTCGGTCAGCGACACCACGGAGCAGGCCGCCGTCACGCACCACGTCGCGTCCTTCGGCGGCAAGACCATCCCCTACACGGCGCGGGCCGGGCACCTCGTCACCGTCGAGTCCGCGACCGCCCTGCCGAACGCGAAGTTCTTCTACGTGTCGTTCACGGCAGACGGCCCGGAACCCGCCGCGCGTCCCGTCACGTTCTTCTACAACGGCGGCCCCGGCTCCTCGGCGGTGTTCCTGCTGCTCGGCTCCTTCGCGCCGCGGCGGATCAGGACCAGCCTGCCCGATTTCACGCCCCCGCCGCCCTACACCATCGAGGACAACCCGGACAGCCTGCTGGACCGCAGCGACCTCGTCTTCATCAACCCAATCGGAACCGGCTACTCGGCCGCCGTCGCCCCGCACACCAACCGCGAGTTCTGGGGCGTGGACGAGGACGCCCGCTCCATCAAGGACTTTATCAAGCGCTACCTCACGGTGTATGACCGCTGGAACTCGCCGAAGTTCCTGTTCGGCGAGTCCTACGGCACGGCGCGGAGCTGCGTGCTCGCGTGGCTGCTGCACGAGGACGGCGTCGACCTCAACGGGATCACGCTGCAATCGTCCATCCTGGACTACGCGCAGACCGGCAACGCCATAGGCCTCCTGCCGACGCTTGCGGCCGACGCCTGGTATCACAAGAAGGTCACGCTCGCCCCGCCCCCGCCCGACCTGCCCGCCTTCGTGCAAACCGTCATCGATTTCGCGTCCGGCCCTTATGGCCCGGCGGTGCGCGCGTTCCCGAAGATCGACCAAGATGTCCTGAAGACCCTCAGCGAGATCCTCGGCGTCTCGCCCGTCGTGCTGATCTCCTGGGGGCTGGATGTCTCGGCCAGCAACAGCATCGGCCTGCTGTTCCTTTCGGCGCTGCTGCAGGACCAGGGCGTGGCGCTCGGCGCCTATGACGGGCGGGCGACCGCCATCGACACCGGGATCGCGGCGGGCATCGACCCGGCCTCCGGCGGCAACGACCCGACCATGACGGCGGTGGGCGGCGTGTATACGGCGATGTGGAACGCCTACCTCAACGACGAGCTGCAATACGTCTCGACCTCGCCCTTCACGGACTTGAACGACCAGACGTTCCGGTTTTGGAACTTCTCCCACATCGACCCGACCGGCGCGCAGAAGGGCCGGGACGTCAACGGCAACGTCGTGCTCTACAC
>CALMAB010000100.1 GCA_937858325.1 uncultured Acetobacteraceae bacterium | reverse complement strand
CGGCGTGGCGGGGTGCCGGGCAGCAAGCCGGCTGGATGTTTGCCGGAGGAATGATCGGGGCCGCCGTCATGGCAGCCCTGCTCACGTCCAAGATGCTGATCGCGGAACCGGCGGTTGCCGCCCTGGTGCCGGTGAACGCGCCCATGCCGGCCTTCTGGGTGATGGTGACGAAGGACGGCTACGCCACGGTGATCGCCAACGCGGCCGAGATGCAGCCGGGCAACACCTTGGAACTCTGGGGATTGCCGCCGGGCGCAACCGTGCCGGTGAGCCTCGGCGTGGTGCCGACGACGGGGCGGGTCAAGATGCCGGCCATCGTGCCGGCGGGAACGCTGCTGCTGGTCAGCTCGGAGCCACCCGGCGGATCGCCGACCGGGGCGCCGACCGGGCCGGTGGTTTACACGGGGCGCATGGTGAAGGGCTGAGGTCCAGGCCCGGAGCGGGCCAAGCACCTCAGCAGGCATTCGTGGCCCGCGGCCCAGCGGCAAACCTTTCAGGTTTCCGCGAAGGTGCCTGCTCGGGAGTCGTTGGAGGCGCAGCATTTCATCTGCTGCGTGTCGTGCCAACGCCCCCTTGCCTCGCCCCTTTCCGCCATTGCGAGCCGCCCTTGCGGCGTTGCAATCCGGGGGCCGGGCGCCGTGCTGGCGGTTTCCTGGATTGCCGCGTCGCTGCGCTCCTCGCAACGACGCGGAAACGATGGACGCAACCGGCCGTTGGTATCAAGGCCCGTCCTGCCCCGGCACCATCCCGGCCAGCACGCCGCGCGCCCGCTCGACCTCGGGCCACGGCACGCTGCCCAGGGGGAAGTGCCCCGCCAGCACCACGCTGATCAGCGCGTTCACCTGGCCCAGCCGCTCGCGAGGGGCTGCTCCCTGACGGGCCTCTGCGAGCAGCACGTCGCGCAGCTTGCACAGGTGCTCCAGCGCCGCGGCGAAGTCGGCGTCGTCCTTGCGCGGCTTGTGCGCGATGGCCTTGTCCAGCGCGGCTAGGGCTTCCCGGGCCTGGTCCTCAGCCATGGCCGCCGTCCGCATGTCCCACACGGCCCGCCCGCAGGCCGCAGGTCAGCGCCTTGGTGCTGTGGATGCTGGTGTTCGCGTCCCCGGTGATCGCCAGCAGCGCGTTGGCCACGTCGCCGCGGGCATAGCCCTGCCAGCCGAACACCCAAGGCACGCCGATCTGGTAGATGGTCCGCCCGTTGATCCGGAACGGCCGCAGCCGCTCCGTCACCATCGCACGGGCCTCGATCTCGGTCCGCAGGGTCAAGAGCACGGCCCAGCCCAGGTGCTTGATGCCGAGCATGTCGGCCAGTTCGGGCGGGACCTCCACGAACATCTCCGGCTGCAGCTCCGCGGTGTGCGGCGCGACCCGGCTGGTGATCCCGCCGCAGTGCAGCTCGGTCAGCCGGAAGGTGGTCAGCACGTACGGGAAGCGCGGGTCCCCCGGCGCATGGAGCTCGTTGCCCGGACGCGCCCACAGCTTGGCGCCCGGGTTGCGCTGCTCGCCGGGGTAGAGCGGGTTGCGCACCGGGCTTTCCACGGGTTCGTAGTGCGTCGGCAACGGCCCGTCCGCCAGGCCGGAGGGCGCGAACAACATGCACTGGCCGTCCACCTCCATGATGAACGGGTCGGCGCCGCCCAGCGCGTCCATGCCGTGGGGGCGCTTGCTCCAGTCCGGGCGGTAGTCGGGACGCTTGGTGTCCTCGAAGTCCGGTATGTCGGTGCCGGTCCACTTGCCTTCCGCCTCGCTCCACCAGACCATGCGCTTGCGCTCGGACCACGGCTTGCCGTCGGGGTCGGCGGAGGCGCGGTTGTACAGCGTGCGTCGGTTGGACGGCCAGGCGAAGGCCCAGCCGAGGTGGCTCCCGGGGCCGCCGGGGCCGTCCGGGGTGCGGGAGCGCGCCAGGTTGCGGCCGTCCGCCGGGTAGATGCCGCAGTACATCCAGCCGCCGCACGCGGTGGAGCCGTCGTCCTTGAGCTGCTTGTAGCTTGGAAGCTGCTTGCGGTCGGCGACGGTGTAGCCGTTGATCTCGCGCAGCACGGCCTCCGCATCCGGCTCCTGCTTCTCGCCGCGCTCGGGATAGTCCCAGGTCAATGCCTGGATGGCCGCGTCGGCCGGCGCCGTGCTGCCGGCGTAAAGCTCCTTGAGCCGCTTGCCGAGGTGGTAGATGAACCAAAGGTCGGACCGGCTGTCGCCCGGCGCGTCCAGCACCACGTCGTGCCACTGCACCAGGCGGCTGGTGTTGGTGACGGTGCCGTCCTTCTCCCCGGACAGGGCGCAGGGCAGGAAGAACACCTCCGTGCCGATGTCCGCGGGCGTCGTCTCGCCCTTCTGCACCCGGCGGCCTTTCTGCCAGAAGTTCGCGGTCTCCGACATCGCGAAGTCCCGCACCACCAGCCATTCCAGCTTGGCGAGGCCGCGCTCCACCATCTCGGAGTTGACGGCGCCGACCGCCGGGTTCTGACCGAGGATGAACTGTCCCTTGATGACGCCCGCCGCCATGGCCAGCGTCATCGGCAGTTGCGACACGTCCCCGGTCAGCTTGGGGATGAAGTCGTAGCCCCAGCCGTTCGCCGCCTGCGCGTGCTCCCCGTACCAGGCCTTCAGCAGGCTGACCATGTACTTGGGCAAGTTGTGCCACCAGCCGGTCGCCGGCGTTTCGGTCTTGAGGAGCTGCTGCAGGGTGCCGTGGTCGTGGAAGGCGTTCGGCTGCGGCAGGTAGGTGGGCAGCATGTTGTAGAGCGTCGGGATGTCGGTGCTGCCCTGGATGCTGGCGTGGCCGCGCAGCGCCATGATGCCGCCGCCGGGCCGGCCGATGTTGCCCAAAAGGCCCTGGATGATGCTGGCGGCGCGGATGATCTGCACGCCGGTCGTGTGGTGCGTCCAGCCCACGGCGTAGCAGAAGGCGCCCGTGCGCTCCCGCCCGGAGTTGCGCGCCAGCGCGTCGGCGACCTTCAGGAAAATGTCTGCCGTGCAGCCCGTCGCCTGCTCCACCATGGCGGGCGTGTAGCGGGCGTAGTGGCGGCGCATGATCTGGTAAACGCAGTGGGGGTGCTGCAGCGTCGGGTCCTGCGGCGCCGGGCCGTGGGCCATGCTTTCCTGCTCGCCGGCGGTCGCTTCCTGTTCCTGCACGCGGTGCTCGGAGACCGGCGACTGCGCGAGCTTGCCCTTGTATTGCCAGGTGTCGTGCTCATAGGTCCCGGTTTCGGGGTCGAAGCCGGAGAACACGCCGCCCTCCTCCTCCGGGCCGCGGTAGCCGTCCTCGATGATGTGGGCGATGTTGGTGTAGCGCAGCGCGAACTCGTGGAACCACAGATCGCCCTCCAGCAAATGGCGGATGATGCCGCCGAGGAAGGCGATGTCCGACCCGGAACGGATCGGCGCATGGATGTCGGCCAGCGCCGAGGTGCGGGTGAAGCGCGGGTCCACGTGGATCACGGTCGCCCCGCGCGTCTTCGCGTCCACCACGAAGCGGAAGGCGACCGGGTGGTTCTCCGCCATGTTGGAACCCATGACGACGATGCAGTCCGCGTTCGCCAGGTCCCACAGGGACATCGTGGCGGCGCCGCGGCCAAAGGTGGCGCCCAAACTGGGCACCGAGGAGGAGTGTCATATTCGGGCTTGGTTCTCGATGCTCACCATGCCGAGGCCGCCGCCGAACAGCTTCTTGATGAGGTAGTTCTCTTCGTTGTCCAGCGTGGCGCCGCCGAGCGAGGCGACGCCGACGGTATGGTTGACCAGCTTGCCGTCCGGCAGCCGCTCCACGAAGGTCTCGTCCCGCGCTTGCTTGGTGAGCTGCGCGATGCGCTCCATGGCCCAGTCGAGCGGCTTCTCTTCCCAACGGTCGCTGTGCGGGGCGCGGTAGAGCACCTGGTTGATCCGCTCGGGACTGAGCAGCACGCCGAGCGTGCCGGCGCCCTTGGGGCAGAGCGTTCCCTGATTGACCGGGCTGCGCGGGTCGCCCTCGATGTGGATGGGCTTGCCGTTCTTGGCATAGATAAGCTGCGCGCAGCCGACGGCGCAGAACGGGCAGATGCTGGTGCCGACCCGGTCCGCCTGCTCCAGCCGGGGGCGCAGCGTTTCGGAGGGGGTGCTGCGCGCCGCCTCCGCCATCACGCTTTGCCCGGCCATCTGCCGCGGCAGCGACCAGTCCCGGAAGAAGGCGGAAACGCGGCTTGAGGCGCTGCGGCGGATGGTCGGCATGGGCGTCTCCTGATCGGCCGGGGCCGGCGGCAAGCTGGCTCCCTGCTAACGCGGCGCGCAATCTGCGCGTCGATCACAAAAACTTCAACGCGCATGGAAGCTGAAAGTCGCCCCCGGCGTGTTCTATGCGCGTGCGTTGGGGGAGCGGTCCGCGATGGACGTGATGGAAGGCGTCGTGACGATGGCGCAGGAAAGCCGGTTCCAGCTCACCGACGACCGGGGCGTGTCGCATTTGTTCATCCTGAGCCACAGTGCCGCCGCCGAGCCGGACCAGTTGGCGCCGTTGTCGCGGCAACAGGCCCGGGTCCGGGTGCATTACACAACGCCGGAGAACGTCATCGGCCTCCTCGCCCACGCCATTTCCACCGCCCGCTGACCCTCCCGGCCCGAAAGGCGCACCATGGACATGCACCCCCGCGCGCTCGACCACACGCAATCCCGGCTGGACCGTCCCATCCCGAACGAGAGCGAGCTGACGGCCGGCGTGCTGATCGAGCCGGGCCGGTCCTACGGCTTCTTCACCGACACCACGGTCTGCATCGGCTGCAAGGCGTGCGAGGTCGCGTGCAAGGAATGGAACAACCTGCCGGCGGACAACATCGGGCTGACCGGGCAAAGCTACGACAACACCGGGGCGCTGTCGGCCAACACCTGGCGGCACGTCAGCTTCATCGAGAAGAGCGGCCCCGGCGGCGTGCGCGACAATCTGGAGGTGCCGTTCCAAAGCGGCTGGCTGATGATGAGCGACGTGTGCAAGCACTGTCACAACGCGCCTTGCCTGGAGGCCTGCCCGACCGGGGCGCTGTTCCACACCGAGTTCGGCACCGTGGTCGTGCAGCAGGACATCTGCAACGGCTGCGGCTACTGCATCCCGGCCTGCCCGTTCGGCGTGGTCGATCTCAACCCGCTCGACGGCAAGGCGCACAAGTGCACGCTCTGCTACGACCGGCTGAAGGGCGGGCTGGAGCCGGCCTGCTCCAAGGCGTGCCCGACCGACAGCATCCAGTTCGGCGAGATCGGCGACTTGCAGCAACGGGCGGCGCAGCGGGTCGAGCGGTTGCACGGGGCCGGCGCCACGGACGCCTACCTTTACGGCGTGCCGGACGCGCCCGGCGCCACCGGGGACCTGGGCCACCTCGCCGCGTTTTTCCTGCTGACGGACCGGCCGGAGGTGTACAACCTGCCCGCGGCGCCGACGCGCGGGTCGACCCGGGTGGCGCCGAGCCTCGCCTCCGGCCTCGCCGCGGTGGCCGGGCTGGCGCTCGCCGCGTTCGCCGTGTTTTCCCGCCGGGACTGAGGAGGCAGCATGTCCGACC
>CALMAB010000099.1 GCA_937858325.1 uncultured Acetobacteraceae bacterium | reverse complement strand
GCCGGGCGCGAATGCGTGGTGGTGGCGAACGACGCCACGGTGAAGGGCGGCACCTACTTTCCGATCACGGTGAAGAAGCACCTGCGCGCGCAGGAGATCGCGCAGCAGAACCGGCTGCCCTGCATCTACCTGGTGGACAGCGGCGGCGCCAACCTGCCGAACCAGGACGAGGTGTTCCCCGACCGCGACCACTTCGGCCGTATCTTCTTCAACCAGGCGCAGATGTCCGCCGCGGGCATCCCGCAGGTCGCCGTGGTGATGGGAAGCTGCACCGCGGGCGGCGCCTACGTGCCGGCGATGTCGGACCAGAGCATCATCGTGCGCAACCAGGGCACCATCTTCCTCGCCGGTCCTCCTTTGGTGCGTGCGGCGACCGGGGAGGTGGTGACGGCGGAGGAGCTGGGCGGCGGCGAGCTGCACAGCCGGGTCAGCGGCGTCACGGACCACCTGGCGGAGGACGACGCCCACGCGCTCGGCATCGCGCGGTCCATTGTCGGCGTGCTGAACAGCGTGAAGCGGCCCACGCTCGACATCCGGCCGCCGCGGGAGCCGCTGTTCCCCGCCCATGACCTGTATGGCATCGTGCCCGCCGACGTGCGGGAGCCGTACGACGTGCGTGCCCTGATCGCACGGATCGTGGACGGGTCCGAGATGGACGAGTTCAAGCACCTGTACGGCCCGACGCTCGTGACCGGCTTCGCCCGCATCTGGGGCTACCCGGTCGGCATCGTCGCCAACAACGGCATCCTGTTCAGCGAAAGCGCGCAAAAGGGGGCGCACTTCATCGAATTATGTGCACAACGCGGCATCCCTTTGATCTTCTTGCAAAACATCACCGGCTTCATGGTCGGCCGGAAATATGAGAGCGGCGGCATCGCCAAGGACGGCGCCAAGATGGTGACGGCGGTCGCCACTGCGGCCGTGCCGAAGTTCACCGTCGTGGTGGGCGGCAGCTTCGGCGCCGGCAATTACGGCATGTGCGGCCGGGCTTACTCGCCGCGTTTTTTGTGGATGTGGCCTAACGCCCGCATCTCCGTCATGGGCGGCGTGCAGGCGGCATCCGTGCTCGCGACGCTGCGGCGGGACAACCTGGAGGCGCAGGGCAGGGCTTGGTCGGCAGAGGATGAAGCCGCTTTCAAGGCGCCCATCGAGGCGCAATACGAGGCGCAGGGCAACCCTTACTATTCCAGCGCCCGGCTGTGGGACGACGGCGTGATCGACCCGGCCGACACCCGCATGGTGCTCGGCCTCGGCCTGTCCGCCAGCCTGAACGCGCCAATTGAAACAACGCGCTTCGGCCTGTTCCGGATGTAACGGGCATGTTCGACACGATCCTGATCGCCAATCGCGGGGAGATCGCCTGCCGGGTGATCCGCACGGCCCGGCGGCTCGGCATCCGCACAGTGGCGGTGTACTCGGAAGCGGACGCGAACGCGTTGCACGCCGCCGCCGCGGACACCGCAATCCTGATCGGCCCGGCGCCGGCGCGGGACAGCTACCTGGACATCGCCCGCATTCTCGACGCAGCCCGGCGCTCCGGCGCGCAGGCCATCCACCCCGGCTATGGCTTCCTTAGCGAGAACGCCGAGTTCGCGGCCGCCTGCGCCGACGCCGGCATCGTGTTCATCGGCCCGCCGCCCGAGGCGATCCGCGCCATGGGCAGCAAGTCGGCGGCCAAGACCTTGATGCAGAAGGCCGGCGTGCCGCTGGTGCCGGGCTACCACGGCGCGGATCAGGACCCGGCGCACCTGGCAAACGAGGCCGCGCGCATCGGATACCCCGTGTTGATCAAGGCCAGCGCCGGCGGTGGCGGCAAAGGGATGCGGGTGGTGGACGACGCGGCCGGCTTCGACGAGGCGCTGATGCTGGCCAAAGGGGAAGCGCGCTCCTCCTTCGGCGACGACACCGTGCTGATCGAGCGCTACCTGACCCGCCCGCGCCATATCGAAATCCAGGTGTTCGCCGACGCCCACGGCAACGTCGTGAGCTTGTTCGAGCGCGACTGCTCCATCCAGCGCCGGCACCAGAAGGTGATCGAGGAGGCGCCGGCCCCCGGCATGGACCCGGCGCGCCGCGCCAGCATGGGGGAGGCCGCCTGCGCCGCCGCCCGCGCCATCGGCTACGTCGGCGCGGGCACCGTGGAGTTCATCGTCGCCACGGGCAGCGGCGCGGACCAGAGTCCGGGCGACGAATTCTTTTTCATGGAGATGAACACCCGGCTGCAGGTCGAGCACCCCGTCACCGAGATGATCACCGGGCAGGACCTGGTGGAGTGGCAGTTGCTGGTGGCCAGCGGCGCGGCGCTGCCCATGCCGCAGGACCAGTTGCGCATCGACGGCCATGCCATCGAGGCACGGGTCTATGCCG
>CALMAB010000098.1 GCA_937858325.1 uncultured Acetobacteraceae bacterium | reverse complement strand
GCATCGACAACCAGCTGCGCGGACGCTCCGGCCGCCAGGGCGACCCCGGCGCCAGTCGGTTCTTCCTGAGCCTTGAGGACGACCTGATGCGAATCTTCGGGTCGGACCGCATGGGCGGGATGCTGCAGAAGCTCGGCCTGAAGCCCGGGGAAGCCATCGTGCATCCCTGGATCAACAAGGCCCTGGAAAAAGCGCAGAAGAAGGTCGAAGCGCGCAACTTCGACACCCGCAAGAACGTGCTGAAATACGACGACGTGATGAACAACCAGCGGCGCGAGGTGTACGCCCAGCGCCGCGAGTTCATGCGCGCGGACGACGTGTCGGAGACGGTGGCGGAGATGCGGGCGGAGGTCATCGCCAACCTGGTCGCCCGCCGCATCCCGGAGAAGGCCTACGCCGAGCAGTGGGAAACCGACGCGCTGGCCGATGCCCTGCGCCGCCTGCTGGCCCTCGACCTGCCGGTGGCTGAGTGGGGCCGGGAAGAAGGCATGGACGAGACCGGCATCCGCGAGCGGATCGAGCAGGCCTCGGCGGAGCACATGGCGGCCAAGGCCGCGAACCTCGGCCCGGATCTGATGCGCTACGTCGAGAAGAGCCTGCTGCTGCAAACGCTCGACGCCGTGTGGAAGGAGCACCTGCTGGCGCTCGACCACCTGCGCCAGGGCATCGGGCTGCGCGCCTACGGCCAGCGGGACCCGCTCAACGAATACAAGAGCGAGGCGTTCGGCATGTTCAACGCCATGCTGGACGAACTGAAGGAGCGTGTGACGGCCATGCTCGCCCGGGTGGAACTGGGGCCGGAAGCGCCGGTCGAGCCGGCGTTCCAGCCAGCGGCGCCGCAGTCCCTGCAATACTCCGACCCCGCCGCCAGCGCCCCCTACGCCGGCGGCGACGTGCTGGAAGCGGAGCGTCCGCGCATGGCGCTCGGCGGCGCGCAGGCCGCGGCGGTGATCGACCCGGCCGACCCCACGACTTGGCGCGACACGCCGCGCAACGCGCCCTGCCCGTGCGGGTCGGGCAAGAAATACAAGCATTGCCATGGGCGGATGGCTTGAAATGCAGACAGCGCGCTTCGCCGGCCAGCGCATGACGGGCTTCAAAACTTGACACAAACCTCCAAAGGAATGTGACGATGGACGAAGAGATGCGCCAGTCCATGCAAGCAATCAACACCAAGTTGGACGACATTCTCGACCGTCTGTCGCGCGACCGCGAAGACATTGAGAACACTCGCGGGCACGTCCTTTACATCATGGAGGACAGCCTCACGCTTGGTAAGCGCATCACCAAGCTGGAGGACGGAATACGGCGGGTGCGGCGGGACGGCTCGGCAGGTAACCCATAGCGTCGGAAGGCACCGCCAAAGTCAGCGCCTTCCGCTATCACGCTGCGCCGCACGTTGGCGCATGACGCTTCGCTTATGCGCCCTACGACCTGAAGGACAGCAGCGCCGGGCTTACTCCCCCGACAGCTCCCGCCGCCGCTTCTCCAACTCCTCGCTGTAGCGGCGCAGCGCGTACTGCTCGGTCAGCACGCCGATCACCCGCATGTTCTCGGCGCTGTCCACCACGGCCAGCTCGTCGCTTTCCGCCGTTTC
>CALMAB010000097.1 GCA_937858325.1 uncultured Acetobacteraceae bacterium | reverse complement strand
TTGCGGGTCATTCAAGATCGCAGCCTTGTTTTGTGAAGTGCATAATCGCCGAAACGTGTGGCAATACCTGCGGCAGAACCAGCTTTCCCACCGCGTGTTCGCCGACTACGACACCATCGTCGCCGCGTGCTGCACAGCCTGGAACGCCTCATGGCCATGCCCAACCCGCCTCCGATCCATCGCAGCACGAGCTTGGGCCAAAACGGTTACGGCATAGGGCGGCTGGTATTAGATGTCAGCTCGGTGCCGTTGTCGCTGACGATCGTCGTGGGCTTGCCATGCGCCACGACGAGTTGGGCAAGCTCGCGTGCCACCCGCCTGCCCGAGATCGACGTGTCCACCACCGCCGCCAGGCACTCGCGGGTGACGTCGTCCATCACGTTCAGCACCCGGAACCGCCTGCCACCCACGAGCTGGTCATGCACGAAGTCGAGCGACCAGCGCTCATTCGGCTGCGCGATCATCGGCAGCGGCGCGCGGGCACCAACCGCGCGCCGTCACGATTTGCGCTTGCGCACGGTCAGCCCTTCCTCGGTGTAGAGCCGCTGCGTCTTCTTGCGGTTCACCTTCACACCGTCCCGCAGCAGCAGGATGTGCAGCCGCCGGTAGCCGAAGCGCCGACGCTGGTGGGCCAGCTCGCGCAACCGAGCGCGCAAAACAGCGTCGCCGCCGCGCCGCGACCGATACCGGATGCTTTTCCGGTCCGCCCCAATCATGCCGCATGCCCGCCGCTCGCTCACCCCAAGGCTGGCCCGGAGATGCGCGACCTCAGCCGCAAACGCTGCGCGTTTCGGCGACCTCGCGCCTGGCGGCGGGCGTCCCCATTTTTTCCGAGCAGGTCCTTCAGCCCTGCGTTGTCCAGCATGGCCTCGGCCAGCAGCCGTTTCAGCTTGGCGTTTTCTTCCTCAAGCCCGCGCAGCCGCCTCGCCTCGGACAGCTCCAAGCCGCCGTACTTTGCCTTCCAGGCATAAAAGGTTGCGCTCGACATCCCGTGCCTGCGGCACAGGTCCGCCACCACCATGCCAGCATCAGCCTCCTTCAGGATGCCGATGATCGGCTCGTCCGTGAACCGCTTCTGCCTCATCCGTCCGCCCCGCTATGGGCCGGACTCTAGCTCCAGGTGAAGGAAGATACAGGGGGCAGGTCAAAGGGCTTCGAGGTCATGCGCATGTTCAGGAAGGGTCAGTTCGACTTTTGGATCGAGTGCGTGGGCGGCGGCACGGAGGCGAGCTTCATCAACCGGCTGTTCGGGGTCCACGCGGCTCCTGCGGCATAGGCGGGCAGCCAAACCGCCGAACCGCCTCGCCCACCACCGATCTTTGCAACGGAGCCTAAAAATGACCGTCGATGGTCCGACGCTGCCTACGCCATGGTCGGGATGACGAAGCTCGATGCTTCCTTGGCGCCTGGCGTCCAGCGCTGGGTCACCGTCTTGGTCTTGGTATAGAAGCGGATAGAGTCCGGCCCGTGCTGGTTGAGGTCGCCGAAGCCGGAGCGCTTCCAGCCGCCGAACGTGTGGTAGGCGATAGGCACGGGGATGGGCACGTTCACGCCGACCATGCCGACGTCCACCCGGCTGAGAAAGTCGCGCGCCGTGTCGCCGTCCCGGGTGAAGATGGCCACGCCATTGCCGTACTCGTACTCGGACGGCAGGCGCAGTGCCTCGGCGTAGTCCGGCGCGCGAACAACGGACAGGACCGGGCCGAAGATCTCCTCCTTGTAGATGCGCATGTCGGGCGTGACCCGGTCGAACAGGCTGCCGCCGAGGAAGAACCCGTCCTCGTAGCCCTGCATGCGAAAGCCACGGCCATCCACCAGCAGCTCCGCCCCTTCCCCAAGGCCGATGTCGATGTAGTCCATCGCCCGCTGCCTGGCTTCGCGCGTAACCATGGGGCCGTAGTCCGCGCCCTCGTCCGTGGACAGGCCGACGCGCAGCGCCTCCACCCGCGGGACCAGCTTCTTGATCAGCCGGTCCGCCGTTTGCTCGCCCACCGGCACCGCCACCGAGATGGCCATGCAGCGCTCTCCGGCCGAGCCGTAGCCCGCGCCCACCAGCGCGTCCACCGCGCCGTCCACATCGGCGTCCGGCATGATGATCATGTGGTTCTTGGCGCCGCCGAAGCACTGAGCGCGCTTGCCGTGTCTGGCCGCCTCCGCGTAAATGTAGGCGGCGATGGGGGTGGAGCCGACGAAGCCCACCGCCCGGATGCGCGGTTCCGCCAGGATGGCGTCCACCGCCTCCTTGTCGCCGTTGACGACGTTCAGCACGCCCGGCGGCAGCCCGGCCTCCAGGAACAGCTCCGCCAGCATCAGCGGCACGGACGGGTCGCGTTCGGAGGGCTTGAGGATGAAGCTGTTGCCGCAGGCGATGGCGGGCGCGGCCTTCCACAACGGGATCATGGCCGGGAAGTTGAAGGGAGTGATGCCGGCCACCACGCCTAGGGGCTGGCGTAGCGAGAACACGTCGATGCCGGGTCCGGCGCCTGCCGTGTGCTCGCCCTTGAGCAGGTGCGGTATGCCGGTCGCGAACTCCACCACCTCCAGCCCGCGCTGGATGTCGCCGCGCGCGTCCGGGACCGTCTTGCCGTGCTCGCCCGCCAACGCCCGGGCCAGCTTGTCCATGTTCTGGTTGGCGAGATCGAGGAAGCGCATCAGCACTCGCGCCCGGCGCTGCGGGTTGAAGGCGGCCCATGCTTTCTGCGCCTTTTCCGCGCTGTCTACCGCCGCCGCAAGCTCCCCGGCACTGGCCAACGGCACGCGCCCCTGCACCGAACCCGTATTTGGATCGAACACATCGGCGAACCGGCCGGACGTGCCTGGCACATGCCTGCCGTCAATGAAATGGGTCATTTGACGCATGACAGCCAATGTCCTTAAGTCAGAAATTCCACGATTACTGCATAACAAACAAAGCTGTCAGCAGCAACTTGCGAATTAGGCCGAGTTGTACTGATGGAAGCTGCCGCTATCTGATGCTGAGCCACAAGCAGATGCGAGTGCATGTTAATGGTGAGAACCTGCCAGAAGGTTCCGTTCGGATTGCCCGGCCCGCTTTGCGATCAGAGAATTCCGCCAGGACCCTTCCGTCTGACTCTCACCATCGGAAGCGAGTGTTGAACTCGCTCCGCTAGCATGATGCCTCTCAAACTCCTAGAACAGACAGCCTTTACTCTGCGTAAGCGAAAGTATGTCCAGCACGTGCGACCTCATTGAGGTCTTCTGCTTTCAGCCAGGCTTCGTACCCAGTTTCATTCGAGATCAGGCCATCCGTTATCTCGAACTTATGGATGAGTCTGATATGCACGAGGCTGCCGACCGGCAGGGGGCACCCTTCGATACCATCGCTGATGATCCGGCCTCGGAAGATGGAGTCGTCGAACACGCGGTCGGAAGTGCCCCAGCGCTCCACCGGGTCCCATGAGAATTCTTCGAAAGAGGCGAACAAGCGCAGATACATCTGCTTGATCCTTTGCGGCCCCTGATACGAGATGCGGCGCGTCGGTGCTTCCCAATGAGCGTCGTCCGTGTACAGGCGGATGGCCTCGTCGATGCGTTCCGGATTCTCGCATTCGAAATGCATCTGGACTAGGTCGAGCGCGTGTTGGGTCTTTTCCTCGACCGTGCGCAGTGATTGACGCCTGGCAAGCAATTCGTCCACCCTGGACCGGGCTTCTTCGAGAAGCAACGTCATAGTCTCTCCCTCCTTGTGATTTCCGCTAGGCATTGCGCCCCAACCCTGGTCGGCACGGGTCCCACTGCTGTCGCATATGCGCTAACGTTGGCACGTTGGAGCACCGCGATGGCGCTTGTCAAGGTATAACCTTGTTGATGCGGGTCATCTGCGATTTTCCCGTCGTTGAGCACAGGCGCAGGGGAGTTGGGAGGGATGCACAGCTGTTCAAGCCATTTCAAGCATGTCTGGTGCACGCTGCGGTCGGGTGGGAAAGGCTGACAGCCGTGAACAGGCGGCATGGGCATACGAACGCGGCTGACATCGTGGCCGTTGTTGCCGCTTGAACCGGTGCCTCGCGGCTCGTACGAGTTCGCATATGGGTTTCCGACCATGATCAGGACCAAAGCCCCAGCGGAGCTGGATCGAACAGGCCAAGACCGGTCCAATTACGTTGGCGGCCGCCGCGTCGGCTGGGATGTCAGGGCAGTCCGAGCCGCCGTCACTGAACCCTGGTCCGTTTGCCGAACCAAAGTGACATGTGGCGTCTATGTCCGGCGCTGCGCGCGCGTCTCTCCTTTCCAGCGGCAAACCCGTTGACAACCGGAAAGTCCGACGACATAGTCGTGCTAACGATTGCGCGATGGGAGGTCTTTTCTCCCCTTGGTGGGCCTTAAGCATAGGCTGTGCGGCAATTCGCCGAGAGGACAAGGAAACATGTTGGTCGAACAGCGAACGTACACGTTCCGCCCGGGGCAGGCCGCTACCTTCCTGGACGCCTACATGGACGGCGTGTGCGACTTGCAGACCCGCGTCCTCGGCAACATGATCGGGTACTTCACCACCGAGATCGGTCCGCTGAACCAAACCGTGCACCTTTGGGGGTACGACAGCCTCGACGAGCGGACGAGGCGGCGCAAGATCCTCGGCGAAGCGCCGGAATGGCAGATGTTCCTGGCGAAGGTGCTGCCGCTGATCGTGACGATGGAGACCAAGATCCTGGTCCCGACGGCGTTCTCACCGATCCGGTGACGCGCCGGGCGTGGACAATCGGCACAAAGGAGGCGACGATGGCGGGGACAACCAAGCCCAGCTTTCATGATGTGGTATTCAAGACCCGCCGTCTCCAACGGGTGGTGGACTGTTACAAGACGGTGGTCGGGGTAAACGTGCAGTTCCAGGACGACAACGCCTGGACCACCAACAACGAGGCGAACCACCGGCTGGCGTTCCTGATGGTGCCGGGCCTGGAGGACGACCCGAACAAGGTCAAGCATAATGGCTTCCGCACCAACCCGATTGGCACGCTCTTCGACCCGGCCAAGGTGCTTGACGCCCACACGGACGGCCGGCCGTTCGCGGAACTGCAGTCCGCCATCCGCAAGGGCGAGTTCCTCCCGATCCCGGGCCTGGGCCTCCCGACGGAGGCGGCCGGGGTAATCAGGGACATTCCCTAATTGGCCGTCCACCCGACCCGAGCCCGATGCGCTCCTTGCGCCCTTAGGAGGTTGCCATGCCGTTTGCCGTGATCTGCCTTGATCGACCTGGAACCAGCGGGCTCCGGGCGAAGGCCCGGCTGTCCCACCTGGAGTACATCAACCCGCACCGGCCCAAGATGCAGATCGGCGGCGCGCTCCTGGACGACGCCGGGGAGGAGCGGGTCGGCATGGTGTTCGCCATCGACCTGCCCTCGCGCGAAGCGGTCGAGGCGTTCATGCGCGACGAGCCCTACAACAAGGCGGGCATCTTCGAGAGCGTGGTGATCCGCCGCATGAACGTGGTCTATCCGGAAGCCGACCCCGGCATCTTCGATGGCCTGCTGGCGCACGAACGCCGGCTGGCAGGGGTGTGATGGCACGCCGGGTCGTCCTGACCGACTACGCCTGGCCGGACACGGCCATCGAGCGCGGCGTGATCGAAGCCGCCGGGCTGGAGTTCGTCGCCGGACCGGCGGTCGCCGGCACCGCCGCGGACGTTGCGGCGCTCGTGGCGACGCATGACCCGGCGGCGGTGATGACCTGCTGGGCGCCGGTGTCTGCCGCAGCCGTCCAGGCCCCGTCCGACCTGCGGATTGTCGCGCGCCTCGGCGTCGGCCTCGACAACATCGCGACGGACGCGGCCAGCGCACGCGGGGCGTGGGTCACCAACGTCCCGGACTACTGCGTGGAAGAGGTGTCGGACCACGCCCTCGCGCTCCTGCTGGCTCACTTCCGCGGCGTGGCCGCTTTGGACCGGGACACCAAGGCGCTCCGGTGGGACCCGGCGAACGCCCGGCTGGAACGCTTCCGCGACCTCGTGGTCGGCCTCGTCGGGTTCGGGCGCATCGGTCAGGCGACGGCCCGCAAGCTGGCGGCGTTCGGCTGCACGGTGCTCGCCGTGGACAGCGCGCCCGTTCCCGCGCGGCCGGGGGTCGAGCAGGTGTCCCTGGCCGCGCTCCAGGAGCGGGCGGATGCGATCGTGCTTCATGTCCCGTTGCTCGACGGCACGCGGGGCATGGTGGATGACGGCTTCATCGCCGGGTGCCGCAGGCGGCCTCTGCTGGTGAACGTCAGCCGCGGCGGCCTGGTGGACAACGCGGCGTTGCTGCGGGGCCTTGCAAGCGGTGCGCTGCGTGGAGCGGCCCTGGACGTGATCGACGGCGAGCCATCGCCCTCGCCGGAGATCCTGGCGCACCCGGCGGTGATCGCGACCCCGCACGTCGCTTTCCTGTCGGCTGCGTCGCTGGTGGAGCTGCGGCGGCGCGCGGCCGAGGAAGTGGTGCGCGTGCTCGACGGGCAGGCCCCGCTCCACCCGTGCAACAGGCCGAACGGTGCGGCCACGGCAGTCCCGGCAACGTTCGACCGGGGTGTGGCCAGCGACATCCAGGTGGTGGACGGGCCAGACGGCCCGTACGTGCTCAAGCGCGCCCTGCCCCGCCTGCGGGTCGCTGCGGAGTGGTTGTCCGATCCGGCGCGGTCCATGGTGGAGGCGTCTGCCCTCAAGGCGATGGCCGGGATCATCGGGCAGGACGCGGTGCCCCGGGTGCTCTGGGTTGACCCGGGTCGCCACGAGTTCGCGATGGCGCTGGTGCCGCCGCGCCTGCGCAACTGGAAGCAGGACCTGATGTCCGGCCGGATCGACCCGGCGACGGCATCCCGCGCCGGCCAGCTCCTCGGCCAGCTCCACGCTGGCTCGGCCCGGCGCCCCGAACTGCGCGAGCAGTTCCGCGACACACGCTTCTTCGAGGAACTGCGCATCCGGCCGTACTTCGCCCGCGTGGCGGAGCGCAACCCGGACCTGGCCGTGGACATCGAGGCCGTCGTCGCAGGCATGGCGGAGCGCCGGACGGCGCTGGTGCACGGCGACTTCAGCCCCAAGAACATCCTTGCCGACGGCGCCGACATCGTGCTGCTCGACTGCGAGGTCGCCCACTGGGGCGACCCCCGTTTCGATTTGGCGTTCTGCCTCACGCACCTGACCCTGAAGTCGCTGCGCCGGGCGGCGCCGGTGGCGCCCCTCGCGGGGGCGGGGGCGGCACTGCTTTGCGGATACTGCGAGACCGGCCCGGCGATCATCGACGCGGCCCTGGTCCAGATCCTCGGCTGCCTCCTGCTGGCCCGGCTGGAGGGGGACTCGCCGGTTGACTACCTGGCGGACCTCGACGTGGTGGCAACCAAGCGCCTGGCGATGCGCCTTCTGCACGACCCGGCGTCCCGCGACCCCGCCGGCGCCCCCGTCCTGGAGACTCTTTCATGATCAACCCGTCCCTTATCACCCGGGTGTTTGCCCGCCAGGTCCTTGACTCCCGTGGCCGGCCGACGGTGGAAGTCGATGTCGAACTGGCGGGCGGCGCCACCGGCCGCGCCTGCGCGCCGTCGGGCGCCTCCACCGGCCGCCATGAGGC
>CALMAB010000096.1 GCA_937858325.1 uncultured Acetobacteraceae bacterium | reverse complement strand
CCGTAGGCCCGCCGGGCAGCACGCTGGCGAGCCTCCGCGAAGTCGGCCGGGCCGCGCTCGACGGGCTGCGCCGGCTCGGCCGAAAGCCACCGGGCCTGGGACAAGGCGAGGTCGAGCGCCGCGTCTTCGGCGACAGTCCATTCCGCCCAGCCGCCGACGCCGTCCAGTGCCGCCTTGCGCAGGAGGCAGGGGGACCGCACGACGCCCACCCTCGGGTTGGCGAACTCCGGCACGGCGTCCTGGAGCCAGTTGCGCGCCACAGGGCCATCAGGTTCGAGCACGGCCACGACCTCCGCCCGGTTGGTGGCCTGTATGCGGGCGAAGTTCAGCGCGCCGGCCCGGCCGGCGGGCCAACGCCCCAGGTGGAAGAAGCGGAACCGGGCACCGCGGCGGGCGCACTCCCTCGCCACCGGCTCCCACGTTTCGGGATCGGGCGTGTTGTGGTCCACGACCAGCACCTCGAATGCCGGGTAGTCAAGCTCGGCGAGCGAGGCGAGGGCACTGCGCACCCGCTCAGGCGGCTCGTTGCAGATCGGCACGTGGATCGAGACCATGGGCAGCAGAGGGGAGCGATCAGGCATGAAAACGCATCCGGAAGGGCCTGTTTGCTACGGCGCCAGTGCGGCCGTTATCGGGCCATATCGTGTCCGAAACAAGGCGGGTCCTGACTTTTCCTCCGGCCACCCTATGCTGGAGAGCATGGGAATCAGCCTTGAACTCCTCGTCGTGCTTTTGCTGGTCGTGCTCAACGGATTGTTTGCCATGAGCGAGCTGGCCCTGGTCTCGGTCCGCCGTGCCCGGCTGACCGTGATGGAGCGGCAGGGCGTGGCCGGCGCCGCCACGGCACGGCTGCTGTCGGAGGACCCGCAGCGGTTCCTGCCCACCGTGCAGGTCGGCATCACGCTGGTCAGCGTGCTGGCCGGGGTGTTCGGCGGGGCGCGGATCACCGCCCGTCTGGAGGCCTGGTTCTCGGAAATTCCCGCGCTCGCACCGTTCGCCGGCAGCCTTTCGCTCGCGATTGTCGTGGTGCTGACGACCTATCTGACGCTCGTGGTGGGCGAACTGGTGCCCAAGCAACTGGCGCTGCGCCGGCCGGAGCAGGTTGCGGCGTCGGTGGCAACCCCGTTGGCGTGGCTGGCGCGCATCGTCGGGCCGATTGTCTGGGTACTCGGCCAATCCTCCGCTCTGGTGCTGAAGCTGTTCGGCGCCCATGCCGACGAGCGCCAGGCGGTGACGGAAGAGGAGCTCAAGGCGCTGCTGGCCGAGGGGGCCGAGGAGGGCGTGCTGGAGACCGAGGAGCACGAGATGATCGAGCGCCTGCTCCGCCTGGCGGACAAGCCGGTGCGCGCGATCATGACGCCGCGGACCGAGCTGGCGTGGATTGACCGCACCGACGCGCCGCGGGACATCGCGGCGACGCTGAAGGCCACGCCGCATAGCCGGTTCGTGGTGTGCGAGGGATCCGTGGACAACGTGGTGGGCGTCGTGCAGGCGAAGGACATTCTCGACCGCTTGCTGGACGGCGGCGAGGTGTCGGTCGCGGCCAGCTTGCGCAAGCCGATGGTGATCCCCGACACCGTGACCGCGCTCGACGCCTTGGAGCGGCTGAAAGGCGAGCCGCTCGGCCTCGCGTTGGTGATGGACGAATACGGCAGCTTCGAGGGGCTGGTGACCGCATCCGACGTGCTGCAGGCCATCGTCGGGGAGCCCGCCGACCCGACCGCCGTGCTGGCAGAGGGTGAAGCCGCGGTGGCAGGCGCCTTGTTGCTGGACGGCGCCATGCCGGTAGATGAGATCAAGTCGAGGCTAGATTTGCCCGACCTTCCATCCGAAGGCAGCTATCACACCCTGGCCGGGTTGCTGCTGGCGCTGCTGCGCCGGCTGCCGCGCATCGGCGACCGGATCGTGTTCGGCGGGTGGCGGTTCGAGGTGATGGAGATGGACGGCCGCCGGGTGTCCCGCATCAGCGCGCAACCGGAGCCGGCGGCCGAGGTGTGACTAGTAGATGCGCCCTTGCCCGAACAGCAGGAGCAGGATCAGCAACAGGAGCAGCAGCCCCAAGCCGCCGCCATAGCCACGTCCGCCATAATAGCCGCGGTTGTAGCCGTAGAACCCGCCGCCGCCGAACAGCACGACGAGGACGACGATGATTACAATAAGGCTCATGGCCCGACTCCTGGATGCAGCACCATTCGTTACGCCAACAACGAGCGGTGCCGCCCAGAGTTCCAGGAACTGAGATCGGACTGATTTTAGGCCGCCTTCGCCTCCCGCCGCCGGGCGTGCAGGATGAACTCGGTGTAGCCGTTCGGTTGCGCGCGGCCCTTGAACACCAGATCGCAAGCGGCCTGGAACGCTGGGCCGTCCAAGTTGGCCGCCATCGGGCGGTAGGCGGGGTCGCCGGCGTTCTGCCGGTCCACGACCCCGGCCATGCGGCGCAACGTGTCCATTACCTGCGCCTCCGTCACGACGCCCTGGTGCAGCCAGTTCGCGATGTGCTGGCTGGAGATGCGCAGCGTCGCGCGGTCCTCCATCAGCCCCACGTCGTGGATGTCCGGCACCTTGGAGCAGCCGACGCCCTGGTCGATCCAGCGCACGACGTAGCCGAGGATGCCCTGGGCGTTGTTGTCCAGCTCCTGCTGCACGTCGTCCGGCGCCCAGTTCGGGCGGTCCACCACGGGAACGGTCAGCAGGTCCGCCAGCATGCCGCGCGGGTGCCCGGCCAACTCCGCTTGCCGGGCAGCCACATCCACCTCGTGGTAGTGCAGGGCGTGCAGGGT
>CALMAB010000095.1 GCA_937858325.1 uncultured Acetobacteraceae bacterium | reverse complement strand
CGGAATCGTCAGGACGCTGCAGCGGCAACCCGGGGGCGCGCCGGGCGCGGATTGACGCGGCTTCCGGCGCCTCGGCACGATGCGCCCCGAACAGCCGGTTGGAGCCAGTGGACATCGCCCGTGAACTGCCGTTGAACCAAGTGCTGCTGGGCGACTGTGTTTCGCTGATGGGCATGTTGCCCGCGGCCTCGGTCAACTGCGTTTTCGCCGACCCGCCGTACAACCTGCAGCTCCGCGGCGAGCTGCGCCGGCCCGACGACAGCCTGGTGGACGCGGTGGACGAGGAGTGGGACCGGTTCGGCGACTTCGCGGCCTACGACGCCTTCACCCGGGACTGGCTGGGCGAGTGCCGGCGGCTGCTGTGCAAGGACGGCACGATCTGGGTGATCGGCTCCTACCACAACATCTTCCGCATCGGCGCCATCCTGCAGGATTTGGGCTTCTGGATCCTCAACGACGTGGTGTGGCGCAAGGCGAACCCGATGCCCAACTTCCGCGGGCGCCGCTTCACCAACGCGCACGAGACGCTGATCTGGGCGGCCCGCGGCCGGGACAGCCGCTACCGCTTCAACTACCAGGCCATGAAGGCGCTGAACGACGACCTGCAGATGCGCAGCGACTGGTTCCTGCCGCTGTGCACCGGGGCGGAGCGGATGCGCAACCAGCACGGGCTTAAGCTCCACCCCACGCAGAAGCCCGAGGCCCTGCTGCACCGCGTGCTGCTCGCCAGCACGGCGCCCGGCGACATCGTGCTCGACCCGTTCCTCGGCACCGGCACGACGGCCGCGATGGCCAAGCGGCTGCACCGCCACTTCATCGGCATCGAGCGCCACCCTGCCTACGCCGAAGCCGCCATCGGCCGGGTGTGGCGGGAGAAGCCCGCGCCGGTTGAGGGCATGGCGGCCAGCCCGACCAAGCGGGAAGCCGTGCGGGTGCCGTTCGGCAGCCTGGTGGAGCGCGGCTTCATCAGCCCGGGCACCGCGCTGTTCGACAAGCAGCGCCGGGTCAGCGCCACTGTGACCGCGGACGGCACGCTGGTGTCCGGCACCGTGCGCGGGTCGATCCACCAGGTCGGCGCCGCGCTGCAGAACGCGCCGAGCTGCAACGGCTGGACCTTCTGGCACTTCGAGCGCGAGGGCGTCCTGCTGCCGCTCGATACGCTGCGGGTGGACTCCGCGGTTTAGCGGGGGTGCCGCAGGCTGAAGCTTCGGAAAACCCAAAAACTCCGTTAAGCTGAACGCGGAGGCGGATGATGAGCGATGATCGCGTACTGGCAGCCTTGGCGCAGCTAGTTGAAGGGCATACAAGGGTTGAGGACCGGCTCACAAGGCTTGAGGACCGGCTGACAAAGCTCGGGGACGGGCAGACGAAGCTTGAGGATCGGCTGACAAAGCTTGAGGATGGGCAGACGAAGCTTCGTGTTGACGTGATGGCCCGCTTTGAGCGGGTCGAGGATAACCTTAGCGAGATCCGGGACGACATCAACGTGAACATGCACCGTGCGGACCGCGCCGATGACAATGCTTCTCATGCGCGAGACGAGCTGCGCTCGATGTGGCGGGCGATCCAGAAGCTGCGGACCCGGGTCGAGGGGTTGGAGGACAAGGGAGAAGCCTGACCGGCTACCGGCCTGCCCCGGACAGCGCAGGCGCGGGCGCCGCCACCTGCGCCGTTTCCGACGCGGCGTGGGCTGCGGCCAGGCAGGCGTTCACCGCGTCGCGCAGCGTGGTCACGTAATGGTCCGCCCCCACCATGGCGCGCAGCCGCTCGTCGCCCAGCAGCGCCGCGTCCGCGTGCCACAGGCCTACCAGAATGGGCGCGCCCGGCAGACGCTGGCGCAGGCGCCGCATCATGTAGCGGAGCGGCGACGGGCTGCCGGTCGCCTCGATATACGATATGCACACCATCGCCACCCCCTCCACGTCAAGCGAGGCGACGCGCCCGCGCGACACCCCGTCCTGGCTGACCACCCGGGCCTGCAGGCCGTGCTTGCCCAGCAGCTGCACCAGCATGGTGCACGCGGCCTCGTCCAGCGCGCCGCGCCCGGCGACGCACAGCACCGGGGCGGACCCGGCCCATTCGGGCGGCAAGTCCCGCGCCGTGTCGGCCGGCGCCGGCAGGATCGGCGGAGCCGCCGTCTGCGCGACCGGCGAGTTGGCAGCCTCGGTCTTGGACTTGGCCACGTCAGCGTCGTCCTGGTCGGCCAGATCGACCACCACCCCGTCGATCGCGTCCTGGATGTTGCGCAGCTGGTCCTCCGTGAGCACGCCGCGCAGCGCGTCGTTGGCGGCAAGCTGCAAGCCCTTCAGCGCGACCTCGTCGTAGTAGGACGACAAGGGCCGGTCGCGCAGCAGCGCCTCCGCCTGGTCGAGCGCCTCGTCCGCGTCGCCGGCAAGGATGCGCTGGTAGAAGCCCTCGGCGGGCGTCAAGGCCGGCTGGTCGCTCAGCAGCACGTCGATGAACTCCAGCCGGTCGATGTGGCGGCCCAGCACGACCAGGCAGAGCGTGAGCGGCGTGGACAGGATCAGCCCGACCGGCCCCCACAGCCAGCCCCAGAAGATGGCCGAGATTACGACCGACACCGGCGACAGCCCCGTGCTGTGGCCATACACCAGCGGCTCGACGACCTGGCCCGCCACCGGCTCGACCACCAGGAACAGCGCCGCCGTGGCCAGCGCCATGGTCCAGCCCGGGTCCACCGCCGCGGCCAGGGTGATCGGCAGGATCGCCGCGCCCACGGCGCCGACATAGGGCACGAAGCGCATCAAGGCGGCGATGATGCCCCACAGCACCGGACTCGGCACGCCGATGATGAGCAGGCCCAGCCCGATCACCACCCCGAACGCGGCGTTGAGCGCAAGCTGGGTCAGGAAGTACTTGCTGAGCCGGGCGGCGGCGTCGTCCATCGCGGCGGTGGTGCGGTGCAGGTCGCCGGACCCGAACAGCCGGATCATCCGGTCGCGCAGGTCCTCCAGCTGCATCAGCATGAACACGCTCACCAGCAGCACGATCCCCATGGTGGCGAGCGGCGACAGGATCGGCGACAGCACGCGGGTCGCGATCTCAAGCGGGGTCGGGTCGGGCTGGTGCACCTCCACCGGCACGGGCTTCGGCGTGTCGGAGGGCGGGCTGGCCGGGGCGGGCGCCTTGGGCG
>CALMAB010000094.1 GCA_937858325.1 uncultured Acetobacteraceae bacterium | reverse complement strand
CTGCACGGGGGGCGGGGCGACCCGCTGCACGACCCTTGCGTGGTCGCGCACCTGCTGCGGCCGGGCCTTTTTGCCGGGCGGGCGATCAACGTGGCCGTGGAAACCGCAAGCCTCTTGACCCTTGGCATGACCGTGGCCGACTGGTCCGGCGTCACGAACCGCCCAGCCAATGCCACCTGGCTCAACCAGGCGGACGCCGACGGCTTCTTCGACCTGCTGTTCGAGCGGTTGGCGCTGCTGCCTTGATGCCCGCGGGAGCGCCGTTCAGCGCACCATCGCCTGCATCCCGCGCTCGAGGTGCTCGGTGAGGCGGTCGATGCTGGCGAGCAAGGCCTCGCTGAAGCCCGCGATGCTGTCCTGGCCGGCCGCGGCGGCGGCTTGCGGGAGCGCGGCTTGCAGGCCCGCCCAGGCCTGGGCCGCCTGGCCGATTTCCCGGCCGATCTCGGCGTTGCTCAGCGGCAGTGTTTCCAGGTAGGCGAAGCCGTCCACCAGTTCGGCCACCGCCGCGTCCAGGCTGGCCCGCGCTGTTCTGGCTGCACCGCCGCCGAGCAGGGCGCCCATGAGCGCCGCCTTGGCGATCCGCTGGGACAACATGCGCTGCCGGCCCGCGACGTTGATGACGCGCAGCGCCGCCGCGAACCCGGCGATCTCCAGGTTGGCCGTCAACTGCTCCGCCCTCAGCAGCACCTGCTCCGCCAGCCGGTCCACCTCCGCCAGCCGTGCGGCCCGCGGCGCCGTACCGAGGGCCTGCCGCAATTCCGCCCACGGCGCCAGCACGGCGTCGAGCAGGTCGCCGAAGGTCGGCTTGGACAGGCTGCGTCCCAGGCTGTCCAGGTTGGCATCGACGTGGCCGAGCGAGGCCGCGAACAGCCGCCGGGTTTCCTCTGGCCGGATGCCCGCGCAGGTCAGCGCGTAAAGCTTCACCAGGCGCTGCGACAACATGCGGAGCTGGCCTGCGCGGTTGATCGCCTCCGCATAGCGGGCGGAGTCGATGACCCGCTGCGACACCTGGCCGATGCGCTGCTTCGTGTGCATCGCCGTGCTGCGCAAAGCGCGGAACGCCTCCTCCTCGCGCAGTTGGCGCGCGCCCATCAGGATGCCCTTGGCCCGGTCAACCAGCTTCCGCTCGGCGAAGCGCTGGTTCACCTCGCTCAGCTCCTTTCGGAGCAGCTGGTCGTGGTGGAAGCGCGCCTGCGCCAGGTGGATCACCGAGCGCAGCCGGCTCTGGCTGTAGCCGTTCACGATGTAGGCATGGACGCAGGAGCGCGTCGCAAGCGCGATCTTCTCCGCGTCCGGGTCGGTGGTGAACACGATCACCGGCCGCGGCGCCGCGGCGTTCACTGCCATCGTGCTCGAAAACAATGCAGATTCTGGGTGTTCCTCGTAGATGACCACCAGATCAGGCGACGTTTTAACCACGTCCTGCAGCAAAGTTGAGCATTCGTCGGCCTGCAGCACCTTGACCCCTACAGCGTCAAGGTCGTCGGAGAGCGGGGGCGCACCAGGCGCGGCGCTCAGGGACAGCAAGGCTGACGTCATCTTCGGGCGGTCCTCCGGGCACGGATCCGCCCGGGGCAACGCAAGTTCCGCACCAGCCGAAGGCTTTGGCACGCCGCGTGCATACGGATATAGCCGACACACTGAGGTGTCCCGACAAACGCGAACGCACTGCGCGTCATGTCCACAACGTTGTGGCCAGCTTGTGCCTCCCGCTCCTGGCTTGTCCGGGGCAGCCCTATGGAGGTCAATTTGACCGAGACGACCATCGAAACGAACAACTCCCTGCTGATCAAGAACAACGTCTTGCTGCAATCGAATGCCGCAAGGCTGAAGAGCAACTATGAGTTGCTGGAAGCCAACCACGACATCGTGGCGGGCAACAGCGGCACCCTTGCCGGGAACCACAAGACGCTCTCGGCAAATGCCGCGCAGCTTGCCTCCAACCACGCGCTGCTCGAGGCGAACCGGGCGACGGTTGCGGAGAACCGCGACACGCTCGCCGGCAACTCGGCGGCCATCAAAGGCAACGCGACCGCCGTCGAGGGCAACCGCAAGGCGCTTGCGCAGAACTCGGAACGGATCGGCGCCAACAGCGAGGTGCTGGCCCGCAACGCCGCGGTGCTCGCGGACAACCGCGCGGTGGTCACGGCCAACAGCGAAACGCTCACGGCGAACCATGGGCTGCTGGAAGGCAACAAGGACCTGCTGGACGCGAACGCCCGGACGCTGGCCGCGAACGCCGAGGCGATGGCGCGCAACCACGCCGTGCTCACGTCGAACGCTTCAACCGTGGCCGGCAACGCCGAGGCGCTGCAATCCAACCACGCCCTGCTCGAGGCCAACAGCCGGCTGCTGAAGGCGAACGCCGAGATGATGCGGTCGAACCACGAACTGCTGCTGGCCATCGCCGCGAAGCTTGGCGTCGTCGCCTGATCCCGCCCGTGTGACCTGCCTCTCTGACGATGCCCCGGCCACGGATGGGGCATCGCCAGGCCGCAACGTTTCCCGCCCCACGTCTCAAATCGGAACAGGACTTATGATCTCCCAAAAGGCCACGAGGATTGACCTTTTCAGCTTCACCACCCCGCAGATGCGCGCCTTCCACCTGACCTGGATGGCGTTCTTCGTCTGCTTCTTCGCCTGGTTCGCCGTGTCGCCGCTGATGCCGGTGATCAAGGGCGAGTTCCACCTGACGGCCGACCAGATCGCCAACATCAACATCGCGGCGGTCGGCGTCACCATCCTGGTGCGTATGGCCATCGGGCCGATGTGCGACAAGTGGGGGCCGCGCATCACCTACACCGCCCTCCTGGTGCTGGGCGCTATCCCGGTGATGGGCATCGCGTTCGCGACCTCCTACGAGAGCTTCCTGATATTCCGCCTGGCCATCGGCGCCATCGGCGCGAGCTTCGTCATCACCCAGTTCCACACCTCCGTCATGTTCGCGCCGAACGTGGTGGGCACGGCGAACGCGACGGTGGGCGGCTGGGGCAATGCCGGCGGCGGCGTGACGCAGAGCGTGATGCCGCTGATCCTGGCGGCCATCGTCAGCCTGGGCGTGCAGCAGTCGCTGGGTTGGCGTCTCGCGATGTTCGTGCCCGGCGTGCTGATGCTGGTCGTGGCCGTGCTGTATTGGCGCTACACGCAGGACACGCCGGAGGGCAACATCCTGGAATTGCGCGCCCGCGGCATCACGGTCGACTCCGGCAAGAAGGGGGGGCTCGCGGTGTTCAAGGCGGCGATGACCAACTACCGGGTCTGGATGCTGGCGATCACCTACGGCGCCTGCTTCGGCGTCGAGATCTTCATCCATGCGGTGGCGGCCAGCTACTACGTGGACCGCTTCGGCCTGTCGCTGACCTCGGCCGGCATGGCCGCCGGCAGCTTCGGCCTGTTGGCGCTGTTCGCCCGGGCGCTGGGCGGCCTCGCGTCCGACCGCGTGGCGCGCCGCTGGGGCTTGGACGGCCGCACCATGCTGCTTTGCCTGCTGATGGTCGGCGAGGGCATCGGCCTGCTCGCCTTCTCCACCATGGGGTCCGTGCTGCCGGCGGTGATCGCCATGCTGTCCTTCGGCTTGTTCACCCACATGGCGTGCGGCTCGACCTACGCGCTGGTTCCGTTCATCGACCGCAAGGCGCTGGGCGGGGTCGCGGGCATCATCGGCGCCGGCGGCAACATCGGCGCGGTGGCGGCCGGCTTCCTGCTGAAGGCGTCGGGAAGCCTGCCGCAGGCGTTGTACATCCTCGGCTGGACCGTGCTGTGCTGCGCCCTGTGCGCCGCCGCGGTGCGGTTCTCCGCCGCGCACAAGCGGGCGGAGCAGATCCTGTATGACCAAGCGCTCGCTCAGCGCATGAGCTTGGGCGCAAGCTCCGGTATGGCGGCGGCTTCGTAAGCCGCAAAACGCACAAACCCCGTGCGAGGCTGCGGGCGGTCTGAGCGCCCGCAGCCTCTCCTCATATTGCTCGATAAATCACCAATTGCTGCACTGTATGGCTACACTTTGTGCAGTTTTGGTTGACCATCACGGCTTTTGGCGAGCGTTGCGTGCGTTTCAGGCTTGGCGATGAGGAGCCTGCCCATTATGCAAACCCGTGACATGCGTGAGGTCGTCTCCATGCGGACCCGTCAACAGCTCTGATGGACAGCAACATCTCAATCACGACGGGAACGGCGACGCATTGCCCGTACTGCGCCTTGCAATGCGGCATGAACGTCGTCGAGACCGGGACAGGCTGGGGCGTGGAAGCGCGGGACTTCCCGACCAACCGCGGCGGGCTGTGCCGCAAGGGCTGGACCGCCGCGACGCTGCTGAACAGTTCCGACCGGCTGCTCGGCCCGCTGCTGCGGGACGGCAAGGGGGCGCCGTTGCGCCCGGCAAGCTGGGACGAGGCGCTCGACCGCGTGGCCGCCGGCATCCGCGCCATCCAAGGCGCGGCCGGGCCGGATGCTGTCGCGGTGTTCGGCGGCGGCGGGCTGACCAACGAGAAAGCCTATGCGCTCGGCAAGTTCGCCCGCGTGGCGCTGGGCACGGCCAACATCGACTACAACGGCCGGTTCTGCATGGCGTCCTCTGCTGCCGCCGGGCTGCGCGCCTTTGGCATCGACCGCGGCCTGCCGTTCCCGATTGCCGACATCGCCGGCGCCGACTGCGTCCTGATCAGCGGCGGCAACCCGGCGGAAACCATGCCGCCGATCATGCAGTACTTCGACGAGGCCCGTGCCCGCGGGGCGCAGGTCATCGTCTCCGACCCGCGCCGCACCGCGACCGCCCGCGCCGCCACGCTGCACCTGCCGCTCACCCCCGGCACGGACGCGGCGCTGGCCAACGGCCTGCTGCACGTCGCGGTCGCCCGGAGGCTGATCGATGCCGAGTACATCGAGGCGCGCACCGCCGGGTGGGAGCGGGTGCGCCGGGTCGTTGCGAGCTACTGGCCGGACCGGGTGGAACGGATCACCGGCGTGCCGGCGCGGGACGTCGAGCGCGCGGCGGTGCTGCTCGGGGAAGCGACGCGCGCGCTGGTCCTGTCCGGGCGTGGGTCGGAGCAGCAGAGCCGCGGCGTCGATAACTCGCTGGCCTTCATCAACCTGGCGCTCGCCCTGGGC
>CALMAB010000093.1 GCA_937858325.1 uncultured Acetobacteraceae bacterium | reverse complement strand
CCCTCCGCCGTCTCGTGGCCGACCCGGCGCTCCGGGCGTGCATGGGCGCAGCCGGGCGGGCGCGGGCCGTGGCGCTGTACGACGAGGCCGCCGTGCTGGCGCGCACGCTGGACCTGCTGGGCTTGTAGCGGTATGGGGCGGCATGGCCCCCCTCCGCATCCGGCGCGCGCTGATCTCCGTTTCCGACAAGGCCGGGCTGCTGCCGCTGGCCGGCGCCCTCACGGCGCACGGGGCCGAAATCCTGTCCACCGGCGGCTCCGCGCGCGCGCTGCGGGAGGCGGGCATGGCGGTGACGGAGGTGGCCGACCACACGGGTTTCCCCGAAATCCTGGACGGCCGGGTGAAGACGCTGGTGCCGCAGATCCACGGCGGCATCCTGGGCCGCCGCGACTTCCCGGAACACCTGGCGCAGATGGAGCAGCACGGCATCGCGCCCATCGATCTGGTGTGCGTGAACCTTTACCCCTTCGAGGCCACGGTCGCCGCCGGCGGCGCCCCGGCCGAGTGCGTCGAGACCATCGACATCGGCGGCCCCGCCCTGATCCGCGCCGCCGCCAAGAACCACGGCCACGTCGCCGTGCTGACCGACCCGGCGCAATACGACGCCCTGCTCGTCGAACTTGCGGGGCACGGCGGCACCACGGAGACCCTGCGCCTCCGCCTGGCCGGCGAGGCCTACGCCCGCACCGCCGCCTATGATGCCGCCATTGCCGCCTGGTTCGCCCGCGACGAGCCGTTTCCGCCGCGCCTCACCCTGTCCGGCACGCTGCGCCAAACCCTCCGCTACGGCGAGAACCCGCACCAGCAGGCGGCTTTCTACGTCCACGGCGCCCGGCCCGGCGTCGCCACCGCCGCCCAGGTCCAGGGCAAGGCGCTGTCCTACAACAACCTGGGGGACACCGACGCCGCGTTCGAGTGCGTCGCCGAGTTCGACGAACCCGCTGTGGCCATCGTGAAGCACGCCAACCCCTGCGGCGTCGCCGTTGCCGGCACCACGGCGGAAGCCTGGGACCTGGCGCTGCGCTGCGACCCGGTTTCAACCTTTGGCGGCATCGTCGCGCTGAACCGCCGGCTCGACGCTGAAACAGCCGAGCGCATTGCGGCCATCTTCACGGAGGCCATCATCGCCCCGGACGCCGACGCGGACGCTCGCGCCGCGCTGGCCCGCAAGAAGAACCTGCGCCTGCTGCTCACCGGCGGCCTGCCGGACCCGGCGGCGCCCGGCATCATGGTCCGCAGCGTTTCCGGTGGGTTCCTGGCGCAGGGGCGCGACGCCGGGCGCATCGACCCGGCAACGCTCCGTGTCGTGACCCGGCGCGCGCCCACGCCGGCGGAGCTGGCCGACCTCATCTTCGCCTTCCGGGTCTGCAAGCACGTCAAGTCGAACGCCATCGTTTATGCCAAGGGGCTGGCCACGGTCGGCATCGGCGCCGGGCAGATGAGCCGGGTGGACAGCGCCCGCATCGCCGCTTGGAAGGGTGCCGAGGCCGCCCGCGCCGCCGGGCTGGGCGAGCCGCTGACCCGGGGC
>CALMAB010000092.1 GCA_937858325.1 uncultured Acetobacteraceae bacterium | reverse complement strand
GCTTTGGGGCGCGCGCGGCGGCGGGCTGGCCCATGCGGCGGGCGCGGCGTTCGCGCTCGGCACGCTGCTGTTCTGCGGCACGGTCTACGCGGGCGCGCTCGGCGGCCCGCATTTGGGCGTGCTCGCCCCGGTGGGCGGCAGCTTGCTGATGCTGGGCTGGGCGCTGCTGGGCGTATCCGCGCTTCGCCGGAGGTGACTGGCTCGGGGACGGCCGCCGCGCCGGTCGGCAGCGCCTACCTGGCTGCCGAGGACCTGGAGCAGCCATTGGCCGAGGAGCTGGCCCGGGCCGGCGTTGCCGTCAGCGCCTGGCACGGCCGCCTGGCGCTGTCGCCCGACCCACCGTTTGCCAGCGCCTGGGCGCTCGATGCCTGGACCGCCCCGCAGGTGTACGCGGTCGCGTCGATCAAAACCGCGGCGGGCCTGCTGCGAAGCCAGCAACGCAACTGGTCGGCCTATGCTCCCCTGCACCACCGGCGCGCGGCGCTGGTCGAGGCCTGCCTGCCGCCGGTCCGTGCTCGCCCGCTGCGCTTTCCCGAGCCGGCCCCCGCGTCGCACCTTGGGGCATGGACCTTGCTGGACCGTGACCGGATGCTGGCAAGTCCGAGCAAATCCAGTCCGTTCCTTTTAGGGGAATGCCGGTTCGAGGAGGACCGCGCCGGCCCGCCCAGCCGCGCCTACCTCAAGCTATGGGAAGCCCTGACCCGCCTCGGCGCCCATCCCGGACCCGGCGACACCTGCCTGGACCTTGGCGCCTCGCCGGGCGGCTGGACCTGGGTGCTGGCCAGCTTGGGGGCAACGGTCCGGGCCGTGGACAAGGCGCCGCTTGACCCCCGCATCGCCGGGATGCCTGGGGTGGAGCCGATCATTGAAAGCGCCTTCGCCCTCGCGCCAGAGCCGGTGGACTGGCTGGTGTGCGACGTGATCGCCTACCCGGCCCGTGTGTTCGACCTCATGGAGCGCTGGATCGCAGCGGGCACCGCCGGACGCATCGTGTGCACGGTCAAATTCCAGGGGGCGACCGACCACGCGGCGGCGGACAGGTTCTCCGCCCTGCCGCATGGACGGTTGATCCATCTGTTCCACAACAAGCACGAGTTGACGTTCCTGTGGACGCGGGCCAGCCCTTAAGGCTTGGCGTCGTTCTTCAGAGGCGCCGTCTCGCTGGCGTGGCGGTCATCGGTGGGCAACGCCTTGGGTGCGTGATCCTCCGTCCCTTTCGGGATGCCGTGCGGCGTGCCGCCCGTGGGGTTGTGGTCGGGGCTGGCGCCCTCGGGGGGCGGATCGTCGGTTTGCGTCTTCGGCTGGTTCATGAACAGGCAAACGCCGGCGCGAAAGCGCGGTTGCCTCAGCCCAACGTGGCCAACATAGCGTCGCACACCCGCTCGGCATCGGCCATCGACAGGTCCGGGTGGATCGGCAGCGCCAGGATGCGGGCCGACAGGTCGTCCGACACCGGCAAGGCGGCGCCGTCATGGTGAGCGGCATAGGCCGGCTGCCGGTGCAGCGGGAGGGGGTAGTAGATCGCGCTCGGCACGCCCGCGTCCCGAAGCGCCGCCTGCACGCGGGCGCGGTCCGCCCCGTCCAGCAGCAGCACGGAATACACCGCCCAGGCGTTGGCACTGTCCGGCACGCGGGCCGGGGTGGTGACGGCGTTGCCCAGCCGGCGGTCATACACCCCGGCGATCCGCTCGCGCACCGCCAGCTCGTCGTCGAACACGTCGAGCTTTGCCAGCAGCACCGCTGCCTGCACCGTGTCGAGCCGGCCGTTCATGCCGGTGCGCAGCACCTGGTAGCGCGTGGTGCCCTCCCCGTGGCTGCGCAGGCTGCGATACAGCGCGGCCCGGCTGTCATCGTCGGTGAACAGCGCGCCGCCGTCGCCGTAGGCGCCCAGCGGCTTGCTCGGGAAGAAGCTGGTGGCCGTCGCCTGCGCCTGCGTGCCGAGCCTCGCCCCGTGCAGCACGGCGCCGAAGCTTTGGGCGCAGTCGTCGAGGGTGAACAGGTCCTCTGCCTCGGCGATCCGGTTCAACGCGGGCCAGTCGGCCGGCTGGCCGAACAGGTCCACCCCCACCAGGGCGCGCGGGCGCAGCCGTCCGGCGGCGCGGACCTCGGCCACCCGGGCGGCGAGGTGCGCCGGGTCGATCTGGAAGGTCCGGGGATCGACGTCCACGAATACCGGGGTGGCGCCCAGTACCAGCGGCACCTCGGCCGTCGCGGTGTAGGTGAAGGCTGGGAGGAACACCGCGTCGCCGGGGCCGATGCCCTCTGCCATCATCGCGATCTGCAGCGCGTCGGTGCCGGAACTGACGCCCACGCAGTGCCGTGCGCCGCAATACGCGGCGAGCCGGCCCTCAAGCTCCGCCACTTCCGGCCCCAGCACGAACTGGCAGTGCGCCAGCACGGCGTCCAGCCGCGGGCGGAGCGCGTGGGCGATGCGCGCCTGCTGCGCCTTCAGGTCGAGGAACGGGATGGCCAAGGAAGACGTGGAATGGGCCATGCTATTCTCCAGGCAGGCGCACGCGCCCGGGGGCGGCCCCGGCGTTGTGCTCGAATTCCGGGATCATGCGGCCCAGCAGCGCCAGCGCGGCGCCGACCTGCCCGGCCCGGCAAGCGGCGGAAACCTCGTCAATGGCGCGGCCGACGATGGCCGGGTCGGCGGTGCGGGGCGCGGCCATCAGCAGGCCGGGATGCCCGGTCGGCACCGGCGGCTCGCTGCCGTGGAACAGCTCCTCGAACAGCTTCTCGCCGGGGCGCAGCCCGGTGAAGCGGATGGCGATCTGTCCCGGCCCCGCCTCGCCGCCCTCCGCCGGCTGCAGGCCGGCGAGCCGGATCATCTGCCGCGCCAGATCGACGATCCGCACCGGCTCGCCCATGTCCAGCACGAAGATGCCGCCCTGCGCGCCGGTCGGCAGCGTGGCGTTGGCCATGCCGACGACGCTCGCTTCCAGCACCAGGCCCACCGCTTCCCGCACCGTCATGAAGTAGCGCCGCATCTCGGGGTGGGTCACGGTCAGCGGCCCGCCGCGCTCCAGCTGGCGGCGGAACAGCGGCACCACGGAGCCGGTGCTGCCCAGCACGTTGCCGAACCGCACGGTGACGCAGCGCATCCCGGCACCGCGGCGCGCCGCCACGTCCAGCGCCTGGCAATACATCTCCGCCAGCCGCTTGCTGGCGCCCATCACGCTGCTCGGGTTCACCGCCTTGTCGGTCGAGATGAACACCATGGCGGCGGCGCCCACGGCGCGCGCCGCTTCCGCGACGTGCCGGGTGCCGACGGCGTTGGTCAGCAGGTCCTCCAGCGGGTTCGCCTCCCCCATCGGCACGTGCTTGAGGGCTGCGGCATGGAACACCAGCTCCGGCCGCACATGGTCGAACACCGCGCGGATGCGGGCCTCGTCGCGTATGTCGGCGATCACCGTGTCCCGCGGCACGCCGGGATACGCCTCGCCCAGCTCCTGGTCGATCAGCCACAGCGCGTACTCGCCGTTGTCCAGCAGCATCAGGCTGCCCGGCTCCAGCGCCGCCAACTGCCGCGCAAGCTCCGACCCGATGGTGCCGCCCGCCCCCGTCACCAGCACCCGGCGCCCGCGCACCAGCCGCGCCATGCCGTCGCGGTCGAGCGGCACCTGCGGGCGGTTCAGCAGGTCCTCGATGGCGATGGGCGCCAGTTCCAGCGTGCCCGCGCCCGCCGCCGCCTGCAGCGCCGTCGGGCGCGGGACACGGCGCACCGGCACGCCTTCCACGTCCGCTTGGGCCAGCAGGGCCGCGAGCGGCGGGCCGGACAGCTTGGGCTGGGTGACGACCAGGGCGGAGGGCAGCCGGTCCTCGGCGCGCAGCCGGGCGAGCACGGCGGCGGTTTGGCTGATCGACCCCAGGATGGTCTGACCGTGGATGCGGCGCCCGGTCTGGCCTTCCCGCACCGACAGCAGCCCGACCACGCGGAACGCCGCCCGGCCTTCCCCGTATTCCAGCGCCCGCATGAACAGGTCCGCCCCGTCGCCCGCGCCGATCAGCAGCACGGATTGCGCGTCCGTCGCTTCCCGCCCCGCCCGCTGGGCCATGCGCAGCCGGTACACGACTCGCGGCGTGCCGAGCGCGACGATGAGCACCAGCGCGTGGACGATCGGAAACGTCGGCGTGGGCAGCGGGAAGCCGGACACGCCCAGCAGCAGCGCGAACAGCACGGCGCTGACGACGCTGCTGCCCACCAGGCCCACGAGGTCCTCGATTCCCGCGAACCGCCAGTACTGCTGCGGCATCCGGAACGGCAGCCCGGCGACCAGCAAGGTGATCGCTCCCCCGGCCACGAACCACAACGGGTGCAGCAACCCGCCGCCGGGGTCGGCGACGTAGCGCGCCAGCGGCGTCGCCACGGCGGCGAGCACGCCATCCAGCGCGACGTTCAGCAAGATGCGGTTGACCGAGCGTTGCGATGGCATCGTGGCGACCCTATAGCCCACCGCGCGCCGCTTCACAGTCCCCCCTTTCCTGGCGCATCCCTGGAAGCCCTGATTGAGCACCGACGCCTTTTCCAAGCACCTGCTGTTCATCGCCGCCCTGGCGCTGCTTTCGGCGTCGCTGGTACGGGTGATGATCGGTTTCGGCCCGGCGGACCGGCCGGATGCGCGCAAGGCGCACACGCGAACTGTGCCCAAAGGCGGCGGGGTGGGGGTGGTCGCGGCCTTCCTGGTCGGCATCGGCGTGCTGTACCGCTACGCCGAGTTTTCCCGGCTGGCCGATCCCTATTTCCGCGGCGTAATCCTCGCCGCCGCCGCCATCGCGGCCGTGGCGTTCCTGGACGACGTGCTGGACTGGCCGTTCGCCGTGAAGCTCGCGGCGCAGATGGGCGCTGCGGCGCTCGCGGTGGGCAGCGGGCTGGTCGTCGCCGACCTGAACCTGCCGTGGTGGGGGCCGGTCGAGCTGGGTTGGGCCGCGGCGCCGCTGACGCTGGCCTGGATCGTGTTCGCGACCAACGCGGTCAACTTCATCGACGGGTTGAACGGCCTGGCGTCCGGCGTGTCGGCCTTGGCCTGCCTGGCGCTGGCGGCGGTCGCCGCGGCCTATGGCGGCTGGTTCGTCTACTTCGCCTCGCTGCTGCTGGCGGCGGGGCTGCTCGGCTTCCTGCCGTTCAACTTCCCGCACGCCAGCATCTTCATGGGCGATGTCGGCAG
>CALMAB010000091.1 GCA_937858325.1 uncultured Acetobacteraceae bacterium | reverse complement strand
GGGCCGCGGTCACGAGGCAGGCCAGCGCGGTTCCGGCCAGCAGGCCACCCAGGGCACGCGGCCCCGGCGCGATCCCGGCACGCTGCCACGCCAGGCTGCCCAACGCGGTGCCGAGCAGGTGGGCCGCCAGCAGCGAAGCGAAGCTGTAGATCGTGTCCTGCAGCACCTGCGCGGCCAGCCGGACCACCAGGACCTCCACGGCGATGCCGAGCAGCCCGGTGATCAGCAAAGCCGCCGTCAGGCGAAAGGTCCCGATCACCGCGCCGGACATGACACTGGCGGGCGCCGGCGGCTGGGCGTCGGCCGCCGGGCCGAGCATCAGCGCCGCCAAGGCGCACGCCGCATTCACCGCCGCGAGCGCGGCCAGCGTGCGGGACAGGCCAAGCCCTGGCAAAAGGACGAACACGCTGCACAGCGCCCCGGCCATCGCGCCCGCGGTGTTGGCCCCGTAAACACCGGCCGCGACGCGGGCCTGTTGCTGGACCGAAGCCGACAAGCGCTCCAACGCGATCAGGGTGCCGCCCATGGCAGCCGCCGCGGGCAGCAGGACCAGCGCCGGAAGCGCGAAGCCCGCGGCCCAAAGCAACGACGGCGGCGGCGCCGTGCCGAGCACCGCCGGCAACGTGCGGGCCGCGGCGGGGATCAGCCAGATGCTGGCCACGGCCCAGGCCGCGATCACCGCCTCCAGCAGGGCATAGGCATGACGGGCGCTCCTTGCCCGTCGGATCGCCCTGTCGAGCGCGAAGGCACCCAACGCAAGGCCGCCAAAGAACCCGGTGACGACGCCCAGCACGGCCATCATCTCGGTGCCGAGCGCCAGGGCCAGCATCCGGGTCCAGACGACCTCGTAGGCCAGCCCGGCAAAGCCGGACGCCGCGACGGCCGGGATCAACAGGACGGAGGCGCGCGCCGTGCCAGCCAGGCCCGCCTGATGTGAGGACGTGGAGGACAAGACGAGGTGCGTCAGTCCGGGGTGGCCGGGCCGTGGCCGTCCAGGACCTCGCCGGGATGAAGCTGATAGGGGCGCACGCGGATCGTATGGATGGCGCGGGCGACGAGCTCGCGGCACTCGTCCACGTCGCCTGCCGCCATTTCGGCCAGGGCTGTGTCAAGGTCGTTTTCGGCGAAGCGGCGTGACAGGTCGCCCTGCGGCATCGCTTCAGCGCGTGCGCGCACGGCGGCGACGCTGGCGACGCAGGCCTGCCGGTCGTCCACCGCCCGGGCCGAATGGGCGATAGCCATCAGCACCACGGCACCGAGCATCAGGATGCGGCCCATCACGACAAGCTTCCGGGACACGGGGCGACGCAGCGGCCGGGCCACACTCCGCCGCCCTTCCGCTTGAGTTCAATTCGCCGCGGACAGCGTCTTGACGAGGCTGGCCGCCAGGTCGGCGTTGGTCTCGACCAGCAGCTTCGGCTGCCCGGCCGGCCGGATGAAGATCGGGTTGGCGTAGAACCAAAGGTTCGACCAGGCTTCGACATCGAAGTCCACCCGCCGCGTGCCGTCGATGATCGGCAGGTGCGCGGGGCAGGCCGGATCGTCGCAGACGACGTTGTCGATGTTGGTGTCGGCCAGCGGGTTGCCCTGGCTGTCGGTGACGTTGGGCGTCGCAGGCGGGATGTTGGTGCCGCGCGCGCGCACGTAGAAGGGCGCGCTGCCCGCAACCATCGTCGTGGTGAACTCCATCCGCAGATTGCCGTTCGGCAGCGGGGTTGCGGTCGAGTTGTTCTTGTTGAACGTCTCGGCGATCCGCGCCGACGGGTTGTAAACCGTCTCCGTCGTGTTCGGCATCGCGTAATGGGCATCGGTCGGCGCAATCACGCCGGTGATGTCGCCGGTGATCAGGTCAACATGGTCCAGCGCCGGCTTGTCAATCGGCTGGAACACGCCGACCTGCTTCAGCAGCGGGTTGCTGAAGCTGTAGGGGCTGTTGTTGCTCGCGGGCACCACCATCCGCATCTCGACCGTGACCGTATCGCCCGGCCTGACCTCAAGCGTTTGACCCATCGTCCTGGTCACGCCGTTGGCGCTGGCGGTAAAGGCGAAGTTCTGGTTGATCAACTGGCCGTTGACCGCGAAGCTGTTGCCGGAGCGCATGCCGTCCAGCACGCTTTGCGCCCGGAACGCCGACTGGTTCGGCACGTAAAGCCGGGTGTATTCGCCGGGAAAGAAGTCCGCGGTCGAGGCGCGGTCGCGCGCGCCGAAGATCCCGCGCTGGTGCCAGTCGGAACTGATGAAGATGAAGAAGTTGCGGCCTTCGCCGAGCATGCCGTCCCACAGGCCGCCGACCTTGGCGGTGTAAAGGCCACCGCCGCCATAGGTCGCACCCCCCGAGGAGGCCGCGGTGTAGGAATGGTTCGACTCCGCGAAGTGGCCGGGCGACTCAATGCCGAACGCGACGGTCGGGCCGGCATTGTTGAAGTCGCGGAAGTGCTCGATGTTGTAGCCGGCGCTGGCAGTCGGGCTGAATGGTCCTGCGCGCTCGCTGTGCGTCGGCACGTAATACGCGGTCAGCGGGGCGTTGGCCTGCAGCCACGTCACGCCCTGGACGGCCTTCGCGTGGCCGGCCGTTCCGTTGTTGTCGAAGCTCTTGCCCGTCCAGACCGGGTTGTTGCTGGCGTCCACCGGCCCCAGGGTGTCCGTGTCGGCACGGTCGAAGCGGAACTCGAACTCGCTCATCCGGTCGGCGTTGCCCACGCCCGCGACCGGGAACTGCCCGTTGATGACGGCGGTGTCCGAGTGCTCATGGCCGGGCACGATCGACTCCAGGCCCTCGATGGCGACCTTCTTGAACTGCTTGGATTTCGCGATGATGATGGGGTACTCGACCTCGCGGATCGACTGCCAGCGATACATGGCCGCCCGCGGCGGCGGCGGGTTGGGCACGTCGCCCTTCAGCGCCGTGATGGTGACGTCCTGGATGGTCTGGCCGAGCGTGTCGGTCCAATACGTCGTCGTGTTGCCCGGCAGGTTGGCGCTGGTGTCGCTGAACCGGCAGTCGCGGTTGCCGGACCCGCCATGGTTGCCGTGGGTGAACCAATCCAGGTTGAAGTTCGGGATGCCGTTCGTGGTTCCCGATCCCAACGCGCGGTTCAGCAGGTAGCTGGTCGCCACCGTGCCGTCCGTGCAGGTGGTGTGGTTGTGCATGTCGCCCGCGACATAGGGCGAGTTCCGCGCGAAAGGCTTGGCGGGCACCCAGTCCTGGGCCGCAACAGGGCCGGCCAGCCCGAATGGCACCGAAGCCACGCTGGTCAGAAGCAGGGGCAAGCGGAATGACGGCATGGGAGAAGCCTCCGGATCGGTTGCTGGTCAGCAACAAAGCTTGACAAAGCCTTAACATGGCCGGGCGATCCGACGAGTGGCATGGCTGTATCGGCAGGGTGAAGATCTTATGACCGCCGGGGTTGGCGGATGACAAGCCGCGGCGCAGGCGGCAATGGACGGGGCAGTTATCGGACAGGACAGCAGACATTGGACCATGACGGCGTTCCTTTGGGCATCGCCAGCCAGGGTGACGCTTCAAAGCCGCCCATGCGTGCCCGTCCGGCCGGTCTCGGCCACGCGCTTCGTGCCGCAGGGCATGCGCTCCGGCGCGAGCCGCTGGTGCATTTCCTCCTGTTGGGCGGCCTGATCTTCGGCGCCGACGCCGTGCTCCATCCGCCGGACCGCAACGAGCGCGTCATCACCGTGACCCGGGCCATGCGGCAGGCCATGAGCGAGAACTTCGACGAGGACCGGGAACGCCACGCGACCGGCGCCGAGCTCGATGCCATGGTCGAGAACTGGGTGGCAAGCGAGATCCTTTACCGCGAAGGCAAGGCGCTCGGCGTGGACCGCGGCGACGACACGATCCGCGACCGCATCGCGTTCAAGCTCCAGTTGCTGATCTTCAGCCAGATCGACCCGCCGCCGGCGACCGAGGCCGGCCTGCGCGAGTGGTTCGCCGCCAACCACGACCGGTTCGACGAGCCGGAGCGGGTCAGCTTCTATCTCGGCCCGCCCACCGACGAGACGACCGCGCGCCGCCAATTGGCCGAGGTGCTGAACGGACGCGAACCAACGGACCTGCAGCGCAAGACCCGCGCCATGGTCGGCCGCCCGGTGTCCAGCCTGGCGCCCTCCTTCGGCGCAGGGTTCCGCGACGGGCTGCTGGCGCTGCCGCGGGAGCAATGGGCCGCGCTGCAATCGGCGGAGGGCTGGCACCTGGTCCGCCTCGACAGCCGCCGCCCCGCGGTCCTCGCCCGCTTCGAGGATGTCCAGGACGAGGCGGTGCGGACCTGGAAGACCGACGAAACCCGCAAGCGCGCCTGGGAAGCGGTGAAGCGGCTCCGGGCCAACTACACCGTGCGCTACGAGCCATAGGGTGCGCCGCCTCACCTGGCTGCTCCTGGCCACCATCGCCGCGCTGGCGCCGGCGGCTGCGCATGAGCCGTCGCTCGGCGTGCTGGAATTTCGCGAGGTCCGACCCGGCAGCTTTGTCGGCGGCTGGACCTTGGAGCCTACCATCGGCGGCGACCGCGTGCAGCTCCGCTTTCCCCCGCAATGCTCATACCGGCCGCCGAGCCTGGACTGCGGTGCGCAGGGCCTGGCCGGCCGGGTCACGGTCGGCAACCTGGGCGCCAACATGTCGGCCGTGCTGATCCGCATCGTGCCGGTCGGCGGCGAGCCGCGCAGCTATACCGTCACCACCGCGAGCCCGGTGGTGTCCATCCTCGGCACCGGCGCGCCGGCGTGGCAGACCTGGGCCGAGGTCGCCAGCACCTACGTCAACATCGGCATCGACCATATCCTGCTCGGCATCGACCACCTGCTGTTCGTGCTGGGGCTTATCTGGATCGTGCAGGGCGGGTGGCGGCTGGCCAAGACCATCACGGCCTTCACGGTGGGGCACAGCGCGTCTCTGGCCGCCGCCGCCTACGGCATCGTGGCGGTGCCGGAGCGTCCGCTCAACGCCTGCATCGCCCTCAGCATCGTGTTCATCGGCGTGGAGATGGTGAACCTGCAGCACGGCAAGATCGGGCTGACGGCGCGGTATCCCTGGGCTATCGCCTTTGGCTTCGGACTGGTCCACGGCATCGGCTTTGCGAGCGCGCTGTCGGCGCTGGGCATCGAGCGGTCGCTGCTGTTCCCGGCGCTGCTGTCCTTCAACGTGGGCGTGGAGATCGGGCAGCTCGCCTTCGTGCTGCTGGTGCTGGCGCTGATCTGGGGGCACCGCCGGCTTGGCGCCGTGCTGCACCGCGGCGGCCGGGTGGTGCCGGGCTACGTGATCGGGACGGTGGCGGCGTTCTGGTTCATCGGCCGCATGGCCCGCATGATCGCCGTCTGACGGGAAGCCGAACATGCCGCCGCGCCGCGCCGCCCTCCTGCCCGTCGTTGCCGCCTTGGCGCTGTGCGCCTGCCCGGCCGAGGCGCACATCGTTTCTTCCCGGCTGGGCGACTTCTACGCGGGCGCCGCCCACCCGCTGACGGGCTTGCAGGACGTGGTGCTGTGGATCGCCCTGGGCGTGCTGGCCGGCACCCAGCCGGCAGCCCGGGCGCGCTGGCTGGTCGCGGTGTTTCCGGCCGGACTGGTGGCCGGCTTCCTGCTCGGCCTGGCTGTCGGCATGACGGGCGGCGTCGCCGCGGTCGATGCCGGGTGCATGGTGGCGCTCGGCGGCCTGATTGCGATGGCCGTCCGGCTGCCCGCCCCGGCGCTGGCTGCCATCGCCTTCGCGCTTGGGCTGGTCCGCGGCGCAGCCAATGCCGGCGGGGCCGGTCCCGATACCAATGCCGTCTTGTTCGCGGCGGGCTTCGCCACGGCCGGCTATGTCGCCATCACGCTGCTTTCCGCCGCGATCCTGACCTTCCGCTGCCCCGGCGCCGGCTGGCGCGGCATCGCGCTGCGCGCCGGCGGCAGCTGGATCGCCGCCATCGGCATCATGGCCGGCGGCTACGCGCTGGCCGGGCGGTAGGCTGCGGTCGCGACCTCGGGATCAGGGCGCAAGCGACATCAGGAACATGCCTCCCAAGCCGGCGATCCCGGCACCGAGCACGCGCACGGCCTGGGCTCCAGTGCGCCACCGGGTCAGGACGCCGATCAGGATGCCCAAGGCGTGCAGCATGCCCGTCGCCACGACGAAGCCGATGCCGTAGGCCAGCGGGTTTGCGGCGCCCGGCAGTTCGAGGCCGTGGGCATAGCCATGAAACACGGCGAACACGCCGACGATGATGGCCGCGGCCCAGAACGGCACGCGCCACGCGGCCGCCACAGCGAAGCCGAGCACCAGCGCCGAGGCGGCGATCACCAGCTCCGTCCACGGCAGCGGGACGCCGGCGATCCCGAGCACCCCGCCGACGGCCATGACGCTTGGGAAGCAGATCGGCAGCACCCAGATGCCCGGCGCGCCCAGTTGCGCACCCCATAGCCCCACCGCCACCATGGCGACCAGGTGGTCGAGCCCGGTCAGCGGATGAAAGAAGCCGCTCAGCAACCCGCCGGCGACCCCGACCTCGGTATGCGCCGCCGCCGGCTCCGGCGCGCACAGCAACAAGAGGAACAGCAACGGCAGGAAAAAGTGTTTCACGTCAGGTCACTCCAGTGCCACGCAATCCAACCGACCGCGCTTTTGAGGCTTTTCAGAAAATCGCGCCGAACCACCGTGGCCTTCTTCATCATGCGCGCGTGAGGGACACTGGGGCAGGGCGTCCAGGAATGGCCATGGACGTTTCGTGACATTTGGTCTGCGGACTGGCGTTGATGAAGTGGATGCCCCCTGACAGCATCGAGGTGCCAGGGTGGTGGTGTTGGTCGGCCGCTTGGGATACTTCAGGTCAACCTGCCGTCTGGCGCAAGGCAAGGCGGAGCGTCAGCACCAACTCAATGGCCAGGTCAGGGTAGTGGGGCTGACTGCCAGGCTACGTCCGCCGCGGCGCGTGCCATGCCGAAAGTGCCGCCTTGTTCAGTCAGAACGTCAAATCGACGCGCCGCCCCAGCCTAGCCTTGCAGGCTGGCCGGCTTGTGACGCGATAGCACGCCTTCGGAATGTAACGACAATGCACGGCGTGGTGCTTGAAGAGCATCAGCCTCAAGTGGCCACGATAGTGTCCGTCAAGCTGGTGTAATTTCGGTGTAGGTTTGGGTGGCCTTGGATCATGCGGCTTGGGGTGTGATCTGGGCAGACAGGAGGGATGTTGCCTCACCGTCGATGGTGGGTGGGATAAGCCCGGCCATGCCTTCGGCCTGCATGTCATACCAGCCGCCCTATGCCGTAACCGTTTTGGCCCAAGCTCGTGCTGCGATGGAT
>CALMAB010000090.1 GCA_937858325.1 uncultured Acetobacteraceae bacterium | reverse complement strand
GCTCGATGGCCAGCGACAAGCCCACAGGCCCCGCCCCGGCGATCAGGACATCCACCTCCACCTCGACGCCCCCAGCCTGTTGCACCGTTCTCGTATCCCAGGTTGAACGGTTGGGCGAAAGATAGCAGTCTCCACCGGATGATGCGGTCTTATTATCGCTGGCAGAATTCCCTGGCAGGACTCCCATGAAGCTGCAGAACTTCCGCGAGGCCGTGGCCGTGGCCGAGCAGGGCAGCATCCGCGCCGCGGCCCGTGCCCTCAGCGTCACGCAGCCCGGCCTCACCCGGAGCTTGGCCGAGCTGGAACGGCAACTCGGCGGCGCGCTGTTCGAGCGCCGGGCGCGCGGCGTGGTGCCAACCCCTTTGGGACAGGCCTTCGTGCGGCGGGCGGCGTCCATCCTGCAGGAGGTGCGGCGCACGCGCGAGGAGATGGAGCAGCTTTGCGGCCAAACCACGGGCACGGTCACGGCGGGCCTGTCCATCGCCGCCCACCTTGCCTTGCTGCCGTCGGCGCTCGTGCCGTTCCGCAGGCGCTATCCGGACGTGAAGCTGCACGTCATCGAGGGCGTTTACCCGACGCTGGAACCCGGCCTGCGGAACGGCAGCGTGGACTTCTACATCGGCGTGGATCCCGGCCAGAAGATCTCCTTGGAGCTGTCGCGCGAGCTGGTGTCGCCGAACCGTCGCGCCGTGCTGTGCCGCAGCAACCATCCGCTCGCATCGGCAACGTCGCTCGCGCAGCTGTGCAAGGCGGAGTGGGCGACGACCTCCATCACGGCCGCGGCCGAGGCCGAGCTGGGCGCGGCCTTCGAACGGCACGGGCTGCCGTTGCCGAACCTCGTCCTGCGCAGCCAGTCCGCGCTGACCCTGATGACCTGCCTGCTGCACAGCGACCTGCTGGCGATGGTGCCGGTGCAATGGAACGAGGCGGCCCTGACCCGGGGGCTGCTGACCACCATCCCGGTCAAGGAGGAGCTGGCCGCGCTGCCGATCGTCGCGATCACCCGCACCGACCTCCCGCTCACGCCGGCCGCGACGCACCTGCTGGATCTGCTGAAGCGGGGGCGCCTTCTGCAAGCGGGCGCCCGCGCTCCTGCCGGGCGCCCGGCCCGGCCAGCGTCCGCGCTGGCCTCCGCCAAGCCGCGGTGATGGTCGGCAAGCCTCCCGAAAAGCCCGCCTAGCGCCGCGCAGCCAGGGCCGCCCATCGCTTACCGCCCACGTGGCCTTGAGCCAACACCTCTGTCACCAAGGGCCATTTCGGGCCGAGCGAAGGTGTTCTTTGAACTTTCCTCATGGATGAGCACTCTGGCTTTGCAGCCTCAGCCAGACTTCATCCGCGCCATGCCTTCGAGGGCCAAGCCGTAGCCGAGCAGCCCGTTATGCCGCGGCGCGATGCTCGCACCGGGGTGTCCGCCCAAAAGAGTTGGCCAGGCGCTTGCTGGTCCATGGTGGTCCCTTTCCTCAAAACGCGGCGCGGATCACCGCGCGGTGTAGCCGCCGTCAACCGCGATCATCGCGCCGTTGACAAAGGACGCCTCGTCCGAGAGCAGCCACCTGACTGCGTAGCCGACATCCTCGGGCTTGCCGAACCGGCCGACCGAGTGCCGCTCCAGCGCGCTCGCGTAATGGTCCTTGAAGCCTGGCTCGTCCTGCAGCCGATCGATCATCGGCGTTTCGATCAGCCCCGGCAGCACGGCGTTGACGCGCACGCCCGTCTCGCGCGCCTCGCTGGCTGCGCCGCGGGTCGCCCCGTTCACCGCGTGCTTGGCGGCCGTGTACTCGGTCGCGTGCGGGATGGCGACGAGGCCGTTCATGGACGAGTTGTTCACGATCGCGCCGCCGCCGGTTTTCCGCATCGCGGCGATCTCGTGCTTCATGCACAGGAACACGCCTTTCACGTCGACGGCGAACACCGTCTCCCAATCATCGGGCGTGAGGTCGGCGGTCAGCTTGTTGTGCATCTCGACGCCGGCGTTGTTGACCAACACGTCAAGCCCGCCGAAGGCGTCCCGCGCGACCGCGACCGCGACCGCAGCGGCGGCGCTGCCCTCCTTCGTGACGTCGAGCGCGGCCAGCCGCACCGTGCCGGGATGCCGTTCGGCAAGGCCGCCCAGGTCGTCCGTCCCGCGCGCTGTGGCGACCAGGTTGTCGCCGCGCGCCGCCACAGCGTGGGCGAGCACCTTGCCGAAGCCGCTTGAGCAGCCGGTGATGAGCCAAGTCCTTGCCATGGGTCATGTGTCTCCCGTTGGTTTGGAGCCGCGCCGCCCGTGAGGGCAGGAGCGCGGCAGCGTCTTACTTTGCGTTGCCGAGGGTGAAGCCGGCCATCGCCGACCAGTCCTTGTCGCCCAGCCCGGCGTCCACCGCCTCGGCCATGCGTCCGCGCACGGCGCCGAGCATCGGCAGCGCCTTGCCGGCCGCCTCGGCCGCGGCTGCGGCGAGAGTCAGGTCCTTGAGGCCGAGCCGGGCCTTGAAGCCGGGTTCGTAATCGTCCTTGGCGATCTTGGCGCTGTAGCTCTCATAGGACCGGCCGCTGAACAGCGTGCCAAGGATCAGCTCGAAAAAGGCGGCGCGCGGCAGACCGTTGGCTTCGGTCAGCGCCACGGCCTCCGCCATCGCCTCGATCGCCATGGTGATCATCATGTTCGCGGCGATCTTGGCGGCGTTGGCGCGGGCCGGCACCTCGCCCATGTCCCACACCCTCCTGCCCAGCACGTCCAGCAGCGGGCGCACGGTGGCAACCGCCTCGGGCATGCCAGCCGCCAGGATGTTGAGCTGCCCCTCCTTGGCCACGTCGGGACGGCCGAGCACGGGTGCGGACACGTAGCCGAGACCGGCCTTGGCATGCGCGTCGGCGAGTTCGCCCGCGAAGGCAACCGAGATGGTGGACGTGACCACGTGGACCAGCCCGGCCCGCGCCTGGGACAGCACGCCCGTGTCGAGCAGCACCGAGCGGATCGCCGGGTCGTCGGACAGCATGGTGAAGACCGCCTCGGCTTGGAACGCTTCGGCCGGCGAAGACACCATGGTCACGCCGTCCACCGCCTTGCCGGCATCCGACGAGCGGTTCCAAGCCCGGACGGCGTGGCCGGCCTTCACGAGGTTGGCTGCCATGGCGCTGCCCATCGCGCCCAGTCCGATAAAGCCAATGTCCATCAGAACTCTCCTTCAATGCGCAACATCTGGCGAGTGCCTTGACCGGCTCAGAGCGGCGCGGCGCGCAGTTGGGACGGGGTGGCGTCGGTAAACTTCTTCACGTCGGCCATCACCGAGCCGGTCTGCGGCGCTGCCAGCGCCGCCTGCACCGCCGCGTCGTCGCGGAACACGCATTCGCAGATGCAGATCGTGCCCGCGCCGTCGCCGGACGGAAAGAACGCCGCCACGGTTTCAAGCCCGTATGGGCGCCATGCTTCCAGCACGAGCGGCAGGTGCGCTTGCACGTAGTGGCCGCGGTCGAACCGCGTGCCGGCATCGCCGGGGTAGGTCACGTATACCTTGGTCATGTCAGCCTCCTTGCGCGGCCTGTTCGTGCCGGCGGTGCAGCTCGTCGGCGGATGTCCATTGTCCGGCTCCTCCACTGCGCCCGCTACACGGCGGCTTGGTAGGCGGGCACGTTCCAGTAGAACGGCCGGAACTCCGTGATCCTGCCCGACCTGACCCGCACCACCTGCGCCATCGGCAAGTCGAGCGTCTGCCCGGTCTTGCGGGACCGGGTGACGAGCCGGCACAGGATCACCAGCGTGTCGCCGGCGGTCAGCATCTGCGTGTCCTCCACCGCGAGCTGGTCGAACGCTTCGCTCATCTTGCGCGCCCAAGCCTCGTAGCCCGCGTGGCCGCGGTAGTCGCCGCCCCAGGGCAGGTCGGGCGTCTGGTGCAGGACCACGGCGGGGTCGAGGACCTCGGCCATGCCCGCGAAGCTGGCGCCGCCCGCGGCGCCGCCGGCCGCCATGTAGGCGCCCTCCGCCGCGTAGAACCGCTTGATCACGTCAACGGGAGACGAGGACGCCGCCTCGACGCGCTGCTCGCTCATTGTTTCCGCTCCTTGTAAAGTCATGTCCGCGGCCGAGGCTGCCCCTGCACCAAAGGCCGCGGCAACGCCGCCGGCCAGCGAAGCCGCGATGAGTCCGCGTCGGGAAAGATCGGCTTGCATGGGGCGGTCCCCAGCTCGCGTGGTTGATGGTGATGTCGGCCATCCGATGTGCTGCTCGCTCATTGTCGTCGATCCCCATGAAATCGTTTGCGCGATGGCGCAGCGGCCTAAGCATCATTCTGCGGAGTGTGCTTACACGGCGCAGGTAAAATGATGTGTCTTCAACGACTCCTAAGCAGGCATCCGTGGCGCAAGCCACGGATGCCTGCTTAGACGCTCACCTCGCCGCCGTCCGGGTCGGCGCGGAACGTCGCCGTGCCGCCGCTGCGGAATGTCTGCGCGGTGCCGAACGTGTCCTCCATGAACTGCATGAACACGACCTGCCCGTTGCGCACGCGGGCCAGGATCGCGAACGGGGACGTGACCGCGCGGTCCAGCGTCGCCGAGCGGTAGGTGAAGCGGCCGAACACGGCGGCGCGGTTCTCGCCCTCGAACGTGTCCTCGACCACGAAGCCGTCGTTGCGCCAGTAGCGGCCGACGCGCGCATAGGTGCCGCTGACCGCGTCCGGCCCGGTCTGCGTGCCGGCCCAGGGCATGATGCGCTTCAGTTCCGGGTTATCGTGGTTGAGCGAGACATAGGTGGCGTCCGGCGCCACAAGCGCGCGGACGACCTCCGGATTGGTCGGGTCGGCCAGGATCGCTTGCAGGACCCCCAGCGGTGAGTTCGGCATGGCATGGCGTCCTTTCCGCTGAAACCTCGCGCCAGGCTGGCTTGGCGCCGTCCTGGCCGGTTGCTTGCCAGCTTCTCGTGGCCGGAAACCTGACCCGTCGGCCACACCCCTAATATATGGATCGGTTGGTTCAGAAGCAAGACGCGTTTTGAAAGGCGGTTCGGCGCACCCAGCAAAGCCCCAGCGCCAGCCGTTCGTCAGGCAGCCTTGCGCTTGCGTGCGGCGGCGGGCGCGGCGTGGGCGTCCCACACGCCCAGGGCGGCCGTGATGCCGGCGTCGAGTGCTGAAAGCGGCACCCCGTCGCGCGCCTGCGTGGCCAGGCCCACCAGCACCCCGTCAAGCACCGTGGCCAGGCCGGTCACGTCCGTGTCGGCCCGCAGGTCGCCCCTGGCGACCGCCCGCTCCACGCAGGCGCGCAGGCCGTCGCGGTTGCGCTGGCGCTCGGTCGCCAGCAAGGTTTGCAGATGCCGGTTCTCGGGCGAACTGTTGGCCGTGGTCAGGACGACGAAGCAGCCGAGCGGGTGGGCCGGGTCCGTCTGCATGCGGGCGGAGCCGCGCAACGCCTGCTCGACGGCATCGCGCGGCTTCAGGGCGGGGTCGTGCAGGGGCGCGACCACTTGCCCGTGCGTTTGCGCGTACCGGTCGAGCACGGTGCGGAACAGGGCTTCCTTGGACCCGAAGGCGGCGAAGAAGCTGGATGCCGAGATGCCGCCCATCGCCGCCTTGAGCTGGGACAGCGAGGTCGCCTCGTAGCCGTGTTCCCAGAACAAGTGCATGGCCTGGTCCAGCGCCTCGTCCATGTCGAAGCCGCGCGGGCGGCCCGTTCTTGCCATGGTGGTCACTCCGATCTAACACGTTCTGATATGATTGGTCCAGAAATCGTGACAAGTGTGGTGATGCAGCTTCGTCTCTGTTCCGCAGACACTCGGCTATGGAACAGGAACCTGGACCTTTGTTCATCAAGGGTTGCACGTTCCGCAAGAGCGTCCCGCAAAGAGAAGGCATTTCATGCCGGCTGCTTGGGGTTATGCGAGGGTCAGCCGGGAGGACCAGCAACTCGCCCTCCGGCTTGATACTCTGCAAGCGGCCGGCGTGCCGGCGACGAACATCGTGCAGGAGAAGGAGAGCGGGGTGCGGCAGCGCCCGGTCTTCGACGCGCTGCTGAGGAAGCTGAGCACCGGCGACAGCCTGGTCGCCTGGAAAGTCGATCGCCTGGGGCGCGATGCCCTGGCCGCGCTGGCGGCTGCGCGCGACCTGGACGCGCGCGGCGTGCGCATTGTCATCACCACCCTCGGCGTGGACAGCCCGACGCCCGCCGGGCGCGTGGTGTTCGGCGTGCTGGCCCAGCTCGCCGGGTTTGAGCGCGCCACCCTGATCGAGCGTACCCATGCCGGGCTGGCCGCGGCGCGCAAGCGCGGCACCCACCTCGGCCGGCGGTTTCGCCTCACCACGCGCCAGCAGAAGGAAGCCCGGCGAATGCGGTCGAACGAGGGCAAGACCTACGCGCAGATCGCGGCCCTGTTCCGGGTGTCGCGGTCGGTGGCGTGGCGCGCGGTCAACGGCTCCGTCCGCAGCGGGGCGTAGCCGCGTGGTCCGCAAGCGACAGCCCGGCGCACCTTCCCCTTCCTGCGGCGCTGCTGACCTGAGGATGGCGAGACCGGCATGAGCGCCACGGTGTTCGACGGCGCCTGGGACCCGTCCCCGGCGGACCGCCTCCTCGTCGAAGCCAAGCGCTGGGGCAGCCGGCTGCGCTTCGCCATCATGCTGCTGTTCTACCGCGCCCGGGGCCGCTTTCCCCGCGACGCGGCCGAGATGGACAATGACGCTGTGGCGGACCTGGCCCGCAGGCTTGGCGTGCCGGCACCGGGTGCCCGGAAAACGATGCTGCCCGTTTCAGACGACCGCACGCTCAAGCGGCAACGGGCCGAGATACGCGCCCTGCTCGGCTTTCGCGAGGCGACGGTCGCCGACGCCGAGGGCCTCGGCGCCTGGCTGCAGGCCCACGTGGCAACGCCCCGGCGGCGCCGTCCGGCCACGCTTATGGATGCGCCGGCGTTATCGCTTGCGATTTCTTGGCATCTTTGCGGCATTTCCTGCCTTGGGCATTGTGGAATAGTCAAAATCAAAGTACAGTTCCGCTCTTTTCCTGGAGGCTGTGAAAAGAACAGGCTTGTCTTCTGTCGTGCGGGCGGAGGACATGCCCAAGAGACCGCAAAGAACCCGCAGCGACGAGCGTCGCATATGAAGAAGACGCAACAAGCCTGAGCCTGGCTGGCCTGCTTTGCCAATGGATTTCGGAAAAATGGGCGACCGGCAAAAGCCGGCTGTTTGGAGGAAGCCGAATTGCACCTGAACGTCCGAACCGCGTTGGCGTCGGCGCTGGCCCTCACCCTCGGGGCGCCGCCCGCAGCAGGCGCGGCCGAACCGGCGGTCGAAAACGTCGCCCAATTGTCGCCGAGGAACGGCAGGCCCGCCGCGGCGGTCCCAAACCCTGCCCCGCCCAACGGCGAGCCGCCCGGCAACGCCCGGCCCGGCACGCCGCAGTCCAACTCCATCCAGTCCAGCCCCGAAGGCATTTCGCCACGGCCCGGCGACAACACGACCGGCTCCGACGCGCTGCAGGAGCCGACGGTCCCGACCTCGCCGCCGCCGCGCGTCGGGCTGTTCCCGGAGTTCGGCCGGAAACTGCTCGACCGCGGCATCGACCTGCACGGCGTCGCCTTCGACCACTTCCTGGCCAACCCGAGCGCGGGCGTGGACACCGGGCACACCGGCAACCTCGGCGCGTTCCGCCCGAGCGTCGATCTCGACCTGCAAAGGCTGGTCGGCCTGCCCGGCGGCAACCTCCACGTCAACGTGTCCATCTTCGGGCTGCAAAGCGACAGCCCGCAGATCATCTCCCAGGCCGGCGGCGTGCTGACCGGGTTCCAGACCCTGCCAGTGACCCAGCACGTCCTCCTGTCCCGCCTCACCTACGAGCAGCGGCTCCTGAACGACAGGCTCTCGATCGAGGTCGGGCGCACAAACGTGTACAACCACTTCCTGTTGCCGAACTCGCTGGACCCGTTCACCCACTTCTCCACCACGTTCCAGGTCGTCGGCGACTTCAACTCCCCGCCCTATCCGGTGTGGGGCGGCGTCGCCACCTACAAGCTGACGCCGACCTGGTACGTGCAGGGCGGCGCCTTCGAGGACAACTACTATTCCGCCGTCAACTACGGCAACCGGTTCGGCATCGGCCCTGCGCCCGGCGCCCAGATCCTCGCCGAGGTCGGCCAGCGCAGCGAGTTCAGCAACGCCGCCTACCCGTCGAACTTCGAGGCCGGGTTCATGTGGAACACCCGCACCGGGCGGCTGAACCTGAAGGGCACCGGGGCGCCGGCGATCCCGCTGCTGCAGGCGGCGAACTACCCGGGCGGCGGGGTGATCTTCCTGCAAGGCCTGCAGACGGTCTGGCGGGGCGCCCAGCGGCCGGTGGGGCCGCCGGCGAACATCGGCATCTACGGCTCGCTCAGCGCGTCCGTGGACAAGCCGCAGCCGATCGACATGGACGCGATGGTCGGGGTCAACTTCACCGGCTTCATCCCCAGCCGGCCGTTCGACGCGCTCGGCCTGCAAGCCAGATACCAGCGCCTGAGCCAGGTCGAGGCCGCCGGCCAAACGCGCCGCCAACGGCTGCTGATCCGCGGCGGGCGCTTCGGGCCGGAGCAGCCCCGCGACGGCTTCGCGTTCGAGGCCGTGGGGAACATCCAACTGACGCCGGCCATCGCCTTCCGGCCGATTGTCGAGTACTTCGTCAACCCCGACAACTACTACCCGCCGGCGCCGCCGGGCCGTCCGCGCGACGGGTTCGAGGCCGGGTTCTTCCTCGTCGCCTCCCTGGGGCGGCTGCTGGGCACCAGCCTGAAGCCCTTCTGAGGCGGACCGGGACGCCGGGCGACGGCAGAGATGGGGAGAAACGGCATGTCCAGCGTTTCCAAGACGGCTCCGTCCGACGGCGCCGGGGCGACGGACCAGGAGTGGGCCGTCGTGGCGGCGTCCGCGGTCGGGCTGATCCTGTCGCTGGGCACGCTGCTGCTCTACACGTTCGGCGTGTTCGTGGGGCCGCTGACCCGGGAGTTCGGCTGGACCCGCACGCAGGCGTCCGGCGCGCTGGCGGTGTCGCAATACACCTTCGCGCTCTGCGCGCCAGCCTGGGGCTTGCTGATCGACCGCTTCGGGCCGCGCCCGGTGGTGGTGTTCTCGGTGTTCGGGATGGCGGCCGTGGTCGCGTCCCTTTCGCTGCTGACCCCGAACCTGTGGCACTACTACCTCGCGTTCGCCTCGGCCTCCTTCCTGGCGGGCGCCGCGTCGCCCATCGGCTATTCCGCCGTCCTGGTCCGCAAGTTCGAGCGCCACCTCGGGCTGGCGCTCGGGCTTTCGCTGATGGGGGTCGGGCTGGGCGCCGCGTCCCTGCCGCCCTTGGCGCAGTTCCTGGTCGCGCGCCTGGGATGGCGGGAAGCGTTTGCCGTCCTGGGCATCCTGACCCTCCTCGTCACGCTGCCGGCCGCGCTGGTGGCGACGCGCAGCAC
>CALMAB010000089.1 GCA_937858325.1 uncultured Acetobacteraceae bacterium | reverse complement strand
AGAGCAGGGCAGAAACAAGGACCGCCCCAAGGGCCAGGGATGTAACGTGCTCCATTGTCAACCGACACCAGGAACTGGACAGTTTCGACATGGAGAACTGGACAGTTGCATTAAACCACGTCGCTGCTCGCGTCCGCGCTGCCTCGTTTAAGCAGTCCTGAGCGTCGTTTCTCGCGCAGGCGGTAGCTGTCGCCGCGGATGGTCAGCACGTGGCTGTGGTGGAGCAGCCTGTCCAGGATGGCGGTGGCTACGACTTGGTCGTTCAGGACCGTGCCCCATTCGCTCACACTGCGGTTGCTGGTCACCAGCATGCTGCCGCGTTCATAGCGGCGGCTGACCAGGGCAAAGAACAAGTGCGCGGCCTGCGTCTCGAACGGCAGGTAGCCGAACTCGTCGATGATCAGCAGCTTCGGCTTGGCATAGCGTGTGAGCCGTTCTTCCAGCTTCCCCTCCGCCTGCCCCCTCATCAGGCCGGTGATCAGCGCCACGGCCGAGGTGAACAGCACCGAGTAGCCCTGGCGCACCGCTTCGCGCCCGAGCGCCACGGCAAGATGCGATTTGCCCACCCCGGGCGGCCCCTGGATCAGCAGCGTGTCGCCGTTCGCCACCCACCGGCACGCAGCGAGGTCGCGCAGATGCTTGGGGTCGAGCGAGGGCTGGGCGGCGAAGTCAAAGCCCTCCAGCGTGCGCGCATAAGGGAACTTGGCGATCCCCATGCCCATCTGGATGCGGCGCTCCTCGCGGTGCGCCACCTCCGCCTCGCACAGCAAAGCCAGTGCTTCGGGCAAGGTCATCTCCTGCCGTGCGGCCTCGTCCAGCAGCCCGTCGAGCCGGTCGCGCATCGCGGTCAGCTTCAGTCGGCCCAGCAGGTCCGGCAAGGCCGTCGTTTGGGCGCTCACCATGCGCCTCCTGCCACCTGCTCATACTCCGCCAACGGCCGCAGCAGGTCGGCGCCGGGCAGGATCGTGGCCACCGTGCCCTCGGGCCGCTGCAGGCCCGTGTCGCCCAGCACGATGCCACGTAGGTGGGCGGCATCCACGGCGCGCTCGCGCCGGCCGTGCCGCTGCCCGTGCCGCGCCACCTCCGTGCCGGCATGCAGAACCCGGACCTCGCCGCCGCTGACCACGATGCTGACCTGGGTGCCGATCAGCATCCAGGGCACGCTGTAATGGTTGGTGTCCACGTCCACGCAGCCGTCGTTTTGCACGCGCCGCGTCAGCTCGCGCATTTGCCGGAACGGCGGGCGACCGCTCAGTGGACGCAGAGCCGCCGCCTCGTCGCGCTCGAACCGCACCATCGGCGCCTCGCCCGTGGTGCCATGCACCCGCACGTCGGCCACCTCGCGCATCCACCAAGCCAGGTGCGCTTCCAGCGCCGCCCAACTGGCAAAGCTCCGGCCCGCGATGGCGTTGCGCTTGACGTAGCCCACCCCGCGCTCGTCCTTGCCCTTGGTGCGGGCGCGATACGGCGCGCACGCCACCGGCCGCACGGCCCAGTAACGGGCAAAGGCGTGGAAACGCGCGTTGAACACCACCTCCCGCGTGTCCGCGTGATGGCGTTCAACAAGCGCCTTGGCGTTGTCGAGCAACATTTCCCCAGGCAGCCCGCCGAAGTGGCCGAACGCGCCCTCGATGCCCTCGAACCAGGCCGCCTGCCGCTCGTGGCGGAACGCGCGGACATACACCCGGCGCGAGTAGCCCAGCGTGGCAATGAACAGGTGAACCCTCACCACCTCGTCGCCGATCCACACGCCGCGCTCGCCGAAGTCGATCTGTAGCTGCCGCCCAGGCGGGGTCTCAAACCGCACCGTCGCCAGCGCCTCCGCCGCAAGCTCGCGTCGCAGGTGGGCCACCGCCCGCTCCACCGTGCGCAGGCTGACGGTGATGCCCAGCTCGCCCGCCAGTTCCTGGCGCACCACGTCCGCATTGCCACGATGACGGCGGAACCGCTCCGCCAGCCATACCCCATGCCCCGCCAGCAGCCCGAGCCGCTCAGGCGAGCGATACGGCATCCAGCCATCCGCCGCGAGGTAGCGCCGAACCGTCATCGGGCTGCAGCCAACCTCCCGGCCGATCCGCCTCAGCCCCCAGCCCTGCCGGTGTAGATGCAGCATCGCCGCAACCTCGTCCGGCACCCTCATCAAACCCCTCCGCGGCTGTTCCAACCGCGGAATAAACTCCACTACCTCGGCCATGTCCCCGAACTCCCAACATCAAGGGCGTCCAGTTCTCCCCGTCGCCGCCGTCCAGTTTGTCGCGTCGCCTGACACCATGATGTTCTGTCCTCGCTGCAGGCGGCTTCTCGGGGCGTTCCCTTTGCCAACCGGCGAGACTGAGATCGGCATCCTGGACCGCCGCGCCCAATGCAGGGACGTTATGGATCGCATGGCGGGGCGTCACCGCCGCGGCGGCGGCGGCCCTCGCAGGCGCGGCACACGCCGCAACCCATCTCGATAAACGGTCAAACCGGCCGTAGCGCAGCCGTGCCGCTTCCGGCGTAGCGGTCCCGCAGTTCGCGTTTCAGAATCTTGCCCGCCGTGTTCTTGGGCAGGCTGTCCACGATGAAGACCTGCTTGGGCACTTTGAACGGCGCAAGCGTCCCACGGACGTGTGCGATCAGGTCCTGTTCAATCTGCCCGCCCAGGCTCGTCCTGATTCCTTCCCGCAACACCACCACGGCCGTGACCGCCTCGATCCATTTCGGGTCGGGTGTCGCGATCACCGCGACCTCGGCGACGACGGGATGCGTGAACAAGGCTTCCTCCACCTCGCGGCTCGCGACGAGAGTGCCCCCGGTGTTGATGAGGTCCTTCGTGCGGTCAACGACGGTCAGATAACCGTCCACATCGCTGGTCGCGGTGTCTCCGGAGTGGAACCAGCCTCCCTCGAAGGCGCGCGCGGTTTCCTCCGGCAAGTCCCAGTAGCCCAGCAGCAACTGGGGCGAGCAGTACACGATCTCCCCGGCAACGCCCGGAGCCGCGTCCCGCATCCCTGAATCCACGACGCGGGCCTGCACGTGCAGCACCGGGCGTCCAACCGGGCCGGGCCGCTGCTCGTGCTCTTCCGGCTTGAGAACCGTCGCCAGCGGCCCGATCTCGCTCTGGCCGAACCCGTTGAACGGCCTTGCCAGGAAGCCGCCGCCGCAACTCGCGCAGGACAGGGACCGGCATGATCGACGCGCCGTACTGGATCGAGCGCAACGAGCCGAGGTCGCGGCGGTCGAAGTCCGGATGCCGCAGCAGGCTGATCCAGACGGTCGGCGGCGCGAAGAACGTCGTCAGCCGCTCACGCTCGATCAGCTCAAGGCAGATTGCCGGGACCGGGGCCTCCACCATGCGCGTATAGGCGCCGATGAGGATGTTCGGCATGACGATGCAGTGCATCTGGGCGGCGTGATAGAGCGGCAATGCGGCAAGCGCCCGGTCGTCGCGCTCCGGTTCAAACCCGATGATGCAGCTCGCGTACTCGGCCATCAGCGCCCGGTGGGTCATCATGGCGCCCTTCGGCCGGCCGGTCGTGCCCGCTGTGTACAGGAGTTGGGCCAGGTTCTCGTCCCGGACCGCCTCGCCAGGAGGCTGGTCCCCCGGCTGGCCCCAGCGGTGGTCTTGAGCTGCCGCGAGGACGTCGAACTCCGCCTCGCTCTCCGTGCCCGTGTCAAGCGTCGCGATGTGGGGTATCAGGCCCACGAACTCATGTTTCAGCGGGTGACATCTTGACGCCGGGTTGGTTCGACGGGGGCTTTTTCCGCTTCGGAGTGCCCCCATGCCGCCGTTGCCCGTTTTTGCGCCGCAGAGGTCCCGCCTTGGCGCGTTGCTGGGCCATTTCGCCGCCATCGACGACCCGCGCGACGTGCGCCGCATGGCCCATCCCTTGGCCGAGGCCCTGCTGCTTGTGGTCTGCGCCACCCTGGCCGACTGCGACGATCACGACCACACCGCCGCCTGGGGCGACGCCCACCTGGACTTCTTGCGCCGCCACCTGCCCTACGAGCACGGCCCCCCGGCGGGCGCTGGCCCACCATCCCGATGAACCGCACCAACCCCGCCCTGTTCCCGGCCGCCTTCACTGCCTGGGTGCGCAAACCCTGGCCCGCACGCCCGGAGTTCGGCGCCATTGACGGCAAAACCTCCCGCCGCAGCCACCACCGCGCCGAGGGTGCGGCCCCGCGGCACCACAAGGCCGGCGAGGCCGCAGCCATCCCCGTCCTACTAGCCCCAGCCGCAAACGCTTTGCGTTTCGGCGAGCTGGCCGAGAACAACGGCCTGCGTGGCGCGCCCGTTTGCATCGACGCCGTCGCAGCCAACGCCGCCATCGCCACCGCCATCCAAGAGGCCGGTGCCGACTACCTGCTGGCCGCGAAGGCCAACCAGCCCACCCTGCGCGCCAAGGTCGAAGCCTGCTTTGCCGCCGCCCTGCCCGGCACGGTCGCCGCCCACACCGACCACGGCAAAGGCCATGGCCGCATCGAGGGTCGCACCACGAGCCTGGTGCGCGAGGTGCACTGGCTGTCCAGCGACCGCCGCTTCCCAGGCGAGCTGCGCCGGCCCGGCGTCGCCTGCACCATCCGCGTGGCAGCCTGTGTCGAGCGCGCCGGCACCACGCACACCAAAACCCGCCACCACGTGTCCTCGGCAGACCTCGATGCCGAACGGGCCGGGCAGGCCGTCCGCAAACACTGGGCTGTCGAGAACTGGGCTGTCGAGAACAGCCTGCATTGGGTGCTCGACGTCACCTTCGGCGACGACCAGTCCAGGCTGCGCCGGGGCCATGGCGCCAAGAACATGGCCACAGTCCGCCACTTCGCACTCACCCTGGTCCGCGCCGCCAAGAACAAGCACCCCATCAAACTCCGCCGCAAACTCGCAACCTGGACCCCAAACGACCTCGAAGGCCTACTCCATGCTGATGCGAAGCAACTTGGATTCGAAGCCCTGGTCCGGGAGGGACCATGATGGCCATGAGCGACCGATACGGCTTTGCGCACGGCGCTGGAGGCCCAGGGCTTGTGGGCTTCGCCGAGGCGACGCACGCGGTCGTCAGCTACCGTCCCCATGTCCTGCCGGCGCTGGACCGGGCGCTGGCCGCTCAGCCCGGCCTCGCCGCCGCGCACGCCCTGCACGGGCTGCTCCATATCTTGCCGGCCCGGCCCGAGCTGCTGCCGGTCGCGGCGGCGGCGCAGGCCAAGGCCCACGCTGCCGGCGCCGCCACGGCCGACGAGGCGGCGCTGCTGCGGACGCTCGACTTGTCGGTGGCTGGGCGCCAGCGGGCCGCGGCAGACGCGCTGGACCTGCAGTTGGCCCGGAACCCGACCAACCTGCTGCTGGTGAAGCTCGCCAACATGCTGCGCTTCCTGTCGGGCGACCTTGCTGGCTTGGTGGGAAGCGTGGTCCGGGTGCTGCCGGCTTGGACGCCGGGCACGGCAGGCTAGGGGTTTGAGGCGCAACGGAACGGAAAAGCTGTGTAAGGGCCGGCTCGTCAGGTTGGTCGGCGGCTGAGCGTGGGTCGCGCAGAGGCCGCAACTCGCCGCGGGCGACGGTTTCGGGCAGGGTAAAGGCGTATCGGCCCAGCATGTTGATGTGCTCGTATCCAAGCGGCGACAGCCTGGCCACGTCCTTGTCGCGCACGTCGAAGCCCTCGGCCCGGAGCTGGTTCAGCGCCGCATCCATGGAGATCGTATTCCACAGTACGATGACGTTGACCACCAGGCCCAGCGCGCCGAGCTGGTCCTCCTGGCCCTCGCGGTAGCGCTGGCGCAGCTCGCCGCGCTTGCCCGCGCAAACGCTGCGCGTTTCGCATGGAACACGGTGCGGGCGAGCTGGTGGCGGCCCTCGCCACGGTTGAGCTGCACCAGAATGCGGCGGCGGTAGGCCTCGTCGTCGATGTACGACAGCATGTAGAGGCTTTTCACCACGCGGCCCCACTCTTCCAGCGCGCGGGCGAGCCGGGTCGGGCGATCCTTGGTTTGCAAGGTGCGGATCAGGCCGCTGGCCTGCACGGTGCCGAGCTTGAGCGAGCCGGCCAAGCGCAGCCCGTCGGCCGAGGCCACGTCGCCGCCGCCCCAGGCTCGCGCGAGCGGGATGGCGGCCTGGGCTGCGACCAGGGCGGCGTTGGCCCGGGTGAGCGTTTCGGCCCGCACGTAGTTCTGCCGCACCCAGCTCAGCCGCGAGCGGCGCAGCGCCAGGGTATCCAGCCGGTTGCGGAGCAGCGCTCCCAGCGGGATCAGCGGCTCGAACCCGGTGTTGCAGGCTTCGGCCAGCAGCACGGCGCAGACGCTGATGGCCAGGTCGCCGGCCCTCGCGTCGCGCTCGCTCGCATGGGTGAACCCGGCCGCGAACCCGGTGCGCGCGTGCATGTCCAGCAGCAGCTCGGGGAGGTCCACCCGCGGCATCCGCACCTGGACCGCAAGCCGCAGCGCCACCAGACTCGCCGGCTCTTCCAGCTTGTCCAGGGCCGAAAGGGAGAGCGACGGGCTGCCATCGAGCGCGATGTCGATCCGCACGCTTGCGTTCTCCGGCAACCGGCCGGCGGTGGCGCGGTAGGCGGCATCGAGGCGGGCCGCCATGCCCGCCACCTCTTCGGCGCCGGAGCTGGACACGCCGAGGGTGCGGCACACGGCAGGACGCGCCGACTCCCACGTGGTGCCGTCCAGCAGCCCGGCACGGGGATCGGCGTAACGCAGGCTCGGACTGGCGAAGATGTCGCGGCGGCGTAGGCCTGCCCGCATCCGCTCAACCAGGCACAGCGCCCAGGCGAAACCCGAAAGGTTTGCGCCGGGCTTTCGGGTCCACCTGGCCATCACGGACCACGCGCGCCTGCCAGCCCTGTGGCACGAACTCGACAGGTGGCGCGCGCAGCTTTGCCTTGCGGCCCTGTTCGCGCAGATGCTGCACGGCGGCGAGCAGGGGCTGGGCAGCCGGGGTCGCGCCGAGGTGGGCCACGCGTGCAAGATCAGGCAGGAAACGGCGGATGCGCTTGTGCTGGGCAACCAGCTCGTCGACGTAGGGGTCGTCCGGGGGCCGGACGAGCGCGTCCACCCGTGCCATCGCCGCCTCGATTTCCGCACGCGGCAAGGCGGCGAACACGGCCCTGCGCGGGTCGCCTTCTTCGCCCTGCTCCAGAAGCAGGCCCCAGCCCCGACGCAAGGTGAGCGCCGCGGCGTCGAGGTCGCGCAGACCGCGCATCCGCGCGTCCCGGCCGCAAACGCTTCGCGTTTCGGCGAGGCCGCAGGCTTGGGCGTCGGCGAACACGCGCGTGACCACCACGCGCAAACCTTGGTTTGTGCGAACGCCCTGGTGGCGTCGAATGCGAACACGACTTGTCAGTTGC
>CALMAB010000088.1 GCA_937858325.1 uncultured Acetobacteraceae bacterium | reverse complement strand
CCCCCGTCCAAGGCGACGGACACGCTGGTGCTGCAGCTGTCGGAGGACGCGTGGCAGGGCGACGCGCAGTGCGCGGTCAGCATCGACGGCAAAACGCTGGGCGGCACGGTGACGGTGACCGCGTCCCATGCGGCCGGCAAAACGCAGACGGTGACGCTGACGGGGCAGTGGGGGCCGGGCGCGCACGACGTGGGCGTGCAGTTCCTCAACGACGCCTGGGGCGGCACCGCCGGCGCCGACCGCAACCTGTATGTGGGCAAGCTGGTGCTGGACGGCCAGGTGTCCCGGGCGGCGCCGGCGGCGCAGATGGGCAACGGCACCCTGCATTTGGCCACCGGCGCCAGCCCGCTGGTGCTGCAGCTGTCGGAGGACGCCTACCAGGGCCACGCGCAGTTCACCGTCAGCGTGGACGGCAAGTCGCTCGGGCTCGCGCAAACGGTGAGCGCGTCGCACGCCAAGGGGGCGGCGCAGAACTTCGCCTTTGCCCAGGCCATGACGGCCGGCGCGCACGACGTCGCGGTGTCGTTCCTGAACGACGCCTGGGGCGGCTCGGCGGCCACCGACCGCAACCTGTATGTGCAGGGCATCACCGCCAACGGTGCCGCGCTGCCCAACACCGCCGCCAGCCTGCTGACCACCACCACCCAGCACTTCGCCATCACCGTGCCGGCCACCACCTGATGCGGCAGGCCGTTTAGCCGGATGCCGTCGCCCCGCCCATCGATAGGGCGGGGCGGCTTGGCGCCGGGCTAAACCCAGGCGATGTTGGTCGGCGCCAGCGTTGTCAGCCCCTTCAGCAGCACGCCATGGGCGGCATCGCCGAACGAGAGCATTACCCCGGATGCCTGCTGCTGCTCCGCCAGCAACGCCTGCAAAGCCTTGTCGATCTGCAGGGTGTCGCCTTTGGCGGCCGAGAAGTTTTCGACGATCATGAGGCCGACCCCGGCGTGCACGACGTAGGCGTCCGCCCCGGCCCCGCCCGTCACGTCCAGCGTGCCGCTGCCGGCCGTGATGGTCCCCGTGCCGGTGCCGGTGCCGAACAGCACCGACGTGGCACCTGGTCCGCCGGTCACGATGGCGTTCATGACGTTGATGAAGCTCATCCCGGCCGTCCCGGAACCCGTATCGACGATGGCGGTGGTGAGGCCCGGATTGCCGGCGATCACAAGCGTGTCGGTCCCCGTCCCGAGGCTGGCGCGGACGATGTTGCTCTGCGCGTCCGCGGAGTCCGAGCGCACGTTGACCGCCGCCTTGTAGTTGCCCGAGCCGAGCGTGATCGAGCCGCGCGCCGCGTTGTCGATCTCCAGCTTGCTGCCGGCGGCCGGGGCGCCGCTCAGGCTCACGGTGGCCTCGTTGAAGTTGTTGAGCACGAAGGAGCCGCCGGAGGTATCCGTCAGGGTTGCTGCCTGCACGGCGTTGGGTTGGTCGGCGCCGATGCCGGTGACGGTGCCCCCTACGTTCCATTGGCCGATGTGGGCCTTGAGGCCCGTGCGCCCCACCCCGAAATCGACGGTGGCGCCCGGCGTGAGCGCGGTCGCGAAGCGCCCTCCAGCGTTGTCGGAAAAGGCGGCCGAGGTCGCGACGGCGCCGGCCTCCCCCGCCGCCGCCGGCGGCACGCCGAAGTACTGCCGCCAGGCCGCGGCTTCGAGCGGCTTCTTGCCGTTGGTGAACTCCCAGTCGCCGTCGCCGGGGTTGATGTCCCAGATGTTGATGTAATCGACCTTGGGCGCCCCGGGCAGGCTGAGGATGCTGTAAAGCCATCTTGGGAAGTCAGGGTCGTCCACCGGGCCGGTCCTGGTCCCGTCGCCCCCCGCGCCGGCCTCGGCGATCCCGAGCGGCTTGTTGTGCTTCGCGGCAAACGCCAGCACCTGCTTCAAGCCCCATTGCGACCCGTCGTTGCCGTTCGGGTTCCACTCCGTGGCGTTGGGGTTGGCCCAGTAGTGCTCCCGGTTCACCGGGTCGGCATACCAATCCTGTATGCTGGCCGCGTAGCTCCCGTCGTTCTTGTGCCAGTCATACAGCGTGGGCGGGTACACCGTGCTGTAGGTGTCCACCCCGATCACATCGACGTACTTGTCGCCGGGGTAGGCGGAGGAGGTCGGCTGGCCCGTCCAGTTGAGGTTGGCGGGGTTCCAAACCGTCCGCACGGCGATGCCGGGCACGGAGCGCACGAGGGTCGCGATGTGCCGGAAGGCTTCGGTCCAGTCCGCGACGGTGCCCGGGTCGTTGCCCATGTACCACGGCTCGAACGTGCCGTTCATCTCAGGCCCGATGCGGACGTCGATAGCGGCGTAGCCGACCTTCTTCCAGGAGTTGATCAGCCCGACGAAGACGTCGTCGTGCTTGCCGGCGATGATGTCCTTGAACACCTGGTCCTGGTTGTTCCAGTCCGAGGTGGTCGCCATCGGCATGTTCGTCACCGGCGTCACGCCGCGGAGCACCGGCGACGCGGCCCAGGACCGCGCCGTTCCGTCCATGGTGGGCACCCACTGCGACCAGTCCGCGTAATAGTTCACGAAGGCATCCGAGTACAACGGCCTGGTGCCCATAGATTGCGTGAACGCATTGAATTGGTTTTCGAACCAAGCCTCCGCGGCGGGGTCGGTCTCGCTTGGGTTGAACACATAGGTCCCAAGCGGGAACTTCGGCGTGGCCGTCATCTTGTCTTCAACCGTTGGCTAAGTAGGTGAGTGCGACCTTAAGTTGGTTCCCTGCAAAGGGCAAACAACTTTGTTGCACTGCAACCTCGGATCACGGAAGCGTGCCATTTTTGGCACGCCTCGCCCCGTGACCGCACCCAGCCGGGCCGGCCTGCCTTTGTCAGCCGGGGCGGCAGCACGCCGCTGCCGCCCAACTTCTCAGCTCCAGTTGATCTTGGACGCGTCAACTGAGCCGACGCCCTTCAGGAACACGTTGCCCGTGCTGCTGGAGTCATTGAAGCTCAGCACGGTGCCGCCGCCCACCTGCGTTTGCGCAAACCCGCCTTGCAGGCTCGGCGAGATGTTCAGCACGTCGCCCTTGTCGGCGGAGAAATTCTCCACGGTCAGCTGGGAATCCCCGGGATGCACGACGTAAAGGTCAGCCCCGGCATCCCCGGCCACGTCCATCGGCCCCCAAGCGGCTTCCGCCCGGTTTCCGTTCGGGTCGAGGGTGATCACCCAACCGTTATAGGTGCTCAGCGTGTCCGTGTTGATGGGCACGCTGGCGCTCGTGTCCGTGCCCGCGTTGCTGGGCGAGGTGGCCGGTGCGCTGGCTGCTGGTGCGCTGGCCGGGGCGGGAGCGTTGCTCGTTCCGCTGCCGAACGCTGCGGCCCAGGCCTTTGCGGCGTCCGGGTTGTGCCCGCCGGTGAACTGCCAGTCGCCCTCGCCGGTCCACACGTCCCACACGTTGACAAACGCCAGCGACGGGGCGCCCGGCGCCGAGAAGTCGGCGGCAATGGTGCCCGGCAGGGCAGTGCTGTCGCCGACGCCCACGCCGGTCTCGCCGATCCCGACCGGCTTGCCGTGCTGCTTCGCCAAGTCAATGGTCTGGGCAAGGCCCCATTGGGACGGAGACTGGCCGTCGGGATGGTATTGGCTGGCGCTGGGATTGTTGTAATACTGGGAGTCGCTGACGCTTGAATCGTACTTATACGTTTTGCTGTAGATATCGAGGCCGATGATATCAACCTTGTCATCGCCCGGATACGCTGTGCTGACATCGATCTGGTTGTTGTTTGCCAGGTTCGGGTTCCAAACAACGTTGACCTTCATGCCCGACACGCCGTGCACCACGTCGGCCACGTGCGCGAACGCGGCTTTCCATTGGTTGACGCTGTCCGTCGTGTTGCCCATCGACCACGGCATGAAGTTGCCGTTCATCTCCCAGCCGATACGCATGTCGATGGTCTTGTAGCCTGCGTCCCGGTACGCTTCGGCGATCCCGCGGTAGGTGTCGTCATGCGCGCCGTTGGCAATCGCCTGCAACGTGCCCGAACCGTTGTCGCTTTTGGTGCCAAGCCCGACCGCGACCACGGGGGTGAGGTTCTGCGCCGTAGGGGACTTGCTTTGCGACCACGCGTTCCATGACGCGCTCGTAACCATGTTGGACCAGCTTCCCGAGAAGTCGGCAAACGTATCGATGAACTGCGGCGATTGCCCTATCGTGGAACTAATATCCTTCATCGTGCTGTCGAACCACGCTTCCGATCCGGGATCATTCCCGTTCGGAGAGCCGGCATATACTCCCAGCGGCATCTTGTTGGACATAAGCAATGTTGCTCCCATGGGGATTTCTGCGCAGTCATTGATGTAATGACCGGCGTGCAATAGCGAATTTACTTGAGTGCGCAATCGCGACTAGCGAAAAACCCACCCGGGCGCCGTCATTCGCCCATTCACGCGCTGCGTGGATGACAAAAACAGGACAACAATCCCTTTGGCGGGGCGCCTCGCCTCATGAGGACTAGGCGCCAGCGACGCCGCAGGGGCCGAACGCGGACAGAATTCGTATGTTGCCGCGCGCATCGCCGGCGCATCCGGATAAAGGCCGCAGGTGCTGGGCGGTTCCGCGGACGCCGTGCTAGGCTGTGCGCCATGAACGTCGCCCTTCGCCGGCCCATGACGCTTGACGAGTTCCTGGCCTGGAAGCGCCGGCAGGAGCTGCGCTACGAGTTCGACGGCATCCGACCCGTCGCGATGACGGGCGGCACGGTCGAGCATTCTGAGATCGCGACCAACGTCGTGGAGGCTCTTCGGCGCCGCCTGCAAGGCAGACCCTGCCGTGCCTTCCGGGGCGACCTGAAGATCATGGTCGCCGGCCGCGTCCGCTATCCGGATGCAACGGTCACCTGCTCGCCGGTGCCCCGCGGCACGGACGTGATCCCTGAGCCGGTCGTGGTGTTCGAGGTGCTCTCGGCCAGCACGGCGGTCACGGACCGCGTCGAGAGGAACGAGGAATACCGGCTCACCCCGTCGATCCGGTGCTGTGTCATGCTGGAGCAGACGCGCCGGGCCGCGACCGTGTTCGCGGGCGCGGGCGACGATTGGGCTGGCCACGTGCTGACGGGCGACGCCGTGCTGGCCATGCCGGAGGTCGGGGTCGATCTGCCGCTCGCCGAGGTTTACGCCGGGATCGAGTTCGCCTCGGACGACCCACCGCCCGAAGACGGCTGAGCAAACGCCGGCTGCATCTTCTGCGAAAAAACTTCGCATCTGGAACCGCCCGCGGAGACGCGCGTCATGATGATCCGAAGGACGGCCATCGCGCACGATGCCGCGTCGTCCGAGCGTGATTGATCCCCCGTCCCACCCGGCGGCACCGCCGCGCCAGGGCGGACAACCCGGCCACGCGCCGCGCAGAGCAGAGGTGGAGCGACATGAGCACGACCGTCAGCGACTTCTTCTGGAACCGCCTGCACCAATGGGGCGTCCGCCGGGTGTTCGGCTATCCCGGCGACGGCATCAACGGGCTGCTGGGCGCGCTGAACCGCTTCGGCACGGACAAGATCGACTTCGTGCAGGTCCGCCACGAGGAGATGGCGGCGTTCATGGCGTCCGCCTACGCCAAGTTCACCGGCGAGCTGGGCGTCTGCCTCGCCACCTCCGGCCCCGGCGCGTCGCACCTGGTCACCGGGCTATACGACGCGCGGCTGGACCACATGCCGGTGCTGGCCATCGTGGGCCAGCAGGCGCGCACGGCGGTCGGCGCGCACTACCAGCAGGAGCTGGACCTGGTCAGCATGTTCAAGGACGTGGCCGGCGCCTTTGTGCAGCAGGCCAGCGTGCCGGGGCAGGTGCGCCACCTCGTGGACCGCGCCGTCCGCATCGCCAAGAGCGAGCGCCGGGTGACAGCGCTGGTGATCCCCAACGACCTGCAGGAAGAGCCGTATGCGGAGCCGCCGCGCAAGCACGGCGCGACCCATTCCGGCGTCGGCTACACCGCGCCCAAGGTGGTGCCGTATGAGGCCGACCTGCGCCGGGCGGCCGAAGTGCTGAACGCGGGCAAGAGGGTCGCCATGCTGGTGGGTGCCGGCACGCTGGGCGCGGCCGACGAGGTGATCGCAGTGGCCGACCGGCTGGGCGCCGGCTGTGCCAAGGCGCTGCTCGGCAAGGCGGCGCTGCCGGACGACCTGCCCTGGGTCACGGGCAGCATCGGCCTGCTCGGTACCAAGCCGAGCTGGAACCTGATGACCGAGTGCGACACGCTGCTGATGGTGGGGTCGGGCTTCCCTTACTCGGAGTTCCTGCCGAAGGAAGGCAGCGCCCGCGGCGTGCAGATCGACATCAAGGCGGACATGCTCAGCCTGCGCTATCCCATGGAGGTGCCGCTGGTCGGCGATGCCGCCGAAACCCTGCGGATGCTGCTGCCGATGCTGCAGCCCAAAGCCGATCATGCCTGGCGCGAAAGCATCAAGGGCTGGAACGAGGACTGGCAGGAGACGATCAAGGAACGCGCCCTGCACTCGGCCAGCCCGGTCAACCCGCAGCGCCCGTTCTTCGAGCTGTCGCCGCGCCTGCCGGACCGGGCGATCCTGACCAGCGACAGCGGCTCCTGCGCCAACTGGTTTGCCCGCGACGTCAAGATGCGGCGCGGCATGATGGCGTCCTTGTCCGGCGGGCTGGCCTCCATGGGCGCCGCCGTGCCCTACGCGATCGCCGCCAAGATCGCCCATCCTGACCGCCCGGTGATCGCCATGGTCGGCGACGGCGCCATGCAGATGAACAACATGGCCGAGCTGATCACGGTGCAGAAATACTGGAAGGGTTGGGCCAACCCCACCTGGATCTGCATGGTGATGAACAACCAGGACCTGAACCAGGTGACTTGGGAGCAGCGGGTGATGAACGGCGACCCGAAGTTCGAGGCGACGCAGCAGCTGCCCGACGTGCCCTACCACAAGTTCGCCGAGCTGATCGGGCTGAAGGGCATCTACGTGGACGACCCCGACCGCGTCGGCCCGGCCTGGGAAGAGGCGCTGGCCGCCGACCGTCCCGTGGTGCTGGAAATCCGCACCGACCCCAACGTGCCGCCGCTGCCGCCGCACATCACGCTGGCGCAGGCCCGCGCGTTCACCTCCACCCTGCTCAAGGTGGACCCGGAGGAGGGCAGCGTGCTGCTGAACACGGCCAAGGAGGTGCTGGCGTCCGTCCTGCCCGGCGGCAAGTCGTAGCGGCCCGTGGCGCCAGGAATGGTGCCCGAGGCTGCGCTCGGCGCCGTTCGGGCCGAGGCGTATCGCATCCCGACCGACGCGCCGGAAGCGGACGGCACCTTCGCCTGGACCTCCACGACCATGGTGCTCGTGGAGGTCGAGGCCGGCGGGCGAACCGGGATGGGCTACACCTACAGCGACGCCGGCGCCGCCGGGCTGGCGGCCGGCGCGCTGGCGGAGGCGGTCCGGGGCCGGGACGCGATGGACACGCCCGCGTGCTGGGCGGCCATGCAGCGGGCGGTGCGCAACATGGGGCGGTCCGGCATCGCGGGAACCGCGGTGTCCGCCGTGGACGCGGCGCTGTGGGACCTCAAGGCCAAGCTGCTTGGCCTGCCGCTCGCGACGCTGCTGGGCCGGGCGCGCGAGGTGGTGGCGATCTACGGCAGCGGAGGGTTCACCACCTACTCCGATGGGCAGATGCGGGACCAGCTGCAAGGTTGGGTGCAGCGGGACGGCTGCCACGCGGTGAAGATCAAGGTCGGCACCCACCCGGAACAGGACCCGCGCCGCGTGGACGCGGCCCGGCGCGCGGTTGGCGACGGCCCGGAGCTGTTCGTGGACGCCAACGGCGCGCTGGCGGCCAAGCAGGCCATCGCCTTTGCCAAGGTGTGCGCCGGGCAGGGCGTGACCTGGTTCGAGGAACCGGTGTCGTCCGACGACCTCCCCGGCCTGCGGACCGTGCGCGGCCACGTTCCCGCGCCGATGGAGGTCGCGGCCGGCGAGTACGTCTTCACCCTTGACGACGCGCGGGCCATGCTGGCGGCGGGAGCGGTGGATGTGATGCAGGCGGATGCGTCCCGCTGTGCGGGGATCACCGGATTTCTGCGGACTGCGGCGCTGTGCGAAGCGTTTCACGCGCCGCTGTCCGGCCATTGCGCGCCCTCGCTGCACCTGCACGCCGCCTGTGCGGCGCCGGGCTTGCGGCACCTGGAGTGGTTCCACGACCATGCCCGCATCGAGCACATGCTGTTCGACGGCTCCCCCGCGCCGTGGGACGGGGCGATCCGTCCGGATCTGTCGCGACCCGGGCTGGGCCTGGAGTTCAAACGCGCCGACGCCGCGGCTTTCCGCGTTCAATAAGGAGACACCGATGCTGGCTGAAGCGCAGCGGAGCGCGTTGCAGTCTGTTTTATCGAAACTGGACACGTTGGAAGCGCGGCTGCCGGTGCCGTCCTCGCCCCCGGTCGGCAACGCGGCGGCGGTCACGGCGGCGCGGCGGCTGAACAGCGCCGCCGGGTCGCTGGCCGCCTCGGTGCTGATGGACAGCGCTGTCGAGCATTGGCGCGGCGCGTTCCGCAACCCCGCCATGTACACGCCGCTGGCCGTGTCCGCGCTGACCCTGCTCGGCAGCGCGCACGGCATGTCCGACCGCCGCGACACCCAGCGCGCCCCGGCTGTTCGGCCTGCCGGCCGGACGGGCGTTGGCGGCCCTCAGCGGCGTCGGCATCCTGGGCACGGTGGGGGAGGCCGGGATGCTGCACTTC
>CALMAB010000087.1 GCA_937858325.1 uncultured Acetobacteraceae bacterium | reverse complement strand
GAGCGGCACCCGGCCGGGGGCGCGCTGGACGACGTGCTGGCCGCGGCTGACCTGCTCTGCCCGCTGGAAGGCGACTCGTCCCAGCTGCGGGCGGTGGCGCGGGCGGCGGCGGGCGAAAGCTTCGTGCTGATCGGGCCGCCCGGCACGGGCAAGAGCCAGACCATCGCCAACATCATCGCCAACACGCTCGCACAGGGCCGCACGGTCTTGTTCGTGGCGGAGAAACGGGCGGCGCTGGAAGTGGTGCAGCGGCGGCTCAAGCAGGTCGGGTTGGCGGATTTCTGCCTCGACCTGTTTTCCTCCAAGGTAAACAAGACCGCCGTGCTCGGGCAGTTGGAACGGGCGCAGTCCGCTTCCGGGGCGGAGCACGGTCAAGACTGGACGGCTGCCAAGGCCGACCTCGCGACCCTCCGTGAGGAGCTCAACGGCTACGTGCGAGAGCTGCACCGCCCCGGGCGCAACGGATGGACGCCGTTCCGGGCCATCGGCACCGTGCTGCGGGCGACCGATGGCGGCGTGCCGCAGATCGCCCTGTCATGGCCCCACCCGGACGTGCACGACGCTGGCGGCTGGCAACGGCTGGTCGAGGCGGTGGAGGAAGCGCGCGAGGTTTTGCGCCGGGCCGGCGACGCCGTGCGCAGGCCGGCGCTGGCCGGGATCGAGCAAGCGGAATGGTCGCCGGTCTGGCAGGTGCGCCTGCTTGAGGCGGCGCGAAACGCGGTGGCACGGCTGGACGATCTGGAGGAGGCGGCCGCTGCCGTCCGCCAGACGCTCAAGCTCGACGGCTTTCCTCGGTCACGGGCGGGCTTGCAGCGGCTGGTGGCCTTGGCGGGGCTGCTGACGGAACCGATCGGTTTGGAGGCCGCCTGGGCATTGTCGGATGGCGCCGCGGACCTGCACGAGGCCCTGCGTATGGTGGCGGCCCAGGCAGATCGGCACCGCGGCCTGCGCCAGGCCCTCACCGGCTCCTGGCAGCCCGGCGTGTACGCGCTGCCGCTCGCGGCGCTGCGGTCCGAATGGCGCACGGCCGGCGAAAGGTGGGCGCTGGTGCGGATGGTGGGGCAACGGTCCGTGCGCAAGCGGCTGGCAACAAAGGCGAGCGGCGCGCTGCCGGACGATTGCGGCCCCGAACTCGACCGCTTGCTGGAACTGCAGGAGATCGAGGCATCCGTTGCGGCCACGCCGCACACGGCGGCGCTGGGCCGGACCTGGCGTGGGCTCGACACGGATATCGCGCAGGTGCAGGCGGCCCATGACTGGGGCCAGCGCATCCGGCTGGCCGCCGCGTCCTGCACGAAGGACCCGGCCGAGCTGGCCAGCCTGCGCGCGCTCATCGGTCAGCTCGTCGGAGAAGCGGCTGACCTGCTTGCGCCGTCCGGCTCGCTTGGGTCAACCCTCGCCCGGCTGGTCCAGGCTTGGGGGGTGGCGGGCGCGGCCTTGGACGCCGTGGCCGGGCTGGCCGGCACCCCGGTCGCGCGCTTGACGGCGGAGGACCGGGCGGATTGGCTCACCGCCCTGTCGCAGCATTTGGCCGGATGGTCCGGCGCCGCCCAGCAAATCCAGGAATGGTGCGCTTGGCGCGGGGTGTCGCAATCGGCTGCGGCGCAAGGGCTGGGGCCGTTGGTCCAGGCCATGGAGGACGGCGTTGTTGGGCCGGACGACGCGGTCCGGGCGTTGGAAGCGAACTATGCCCGCTGGTGGATCGACCTCGCCGTCGATGCGTCGCCCAAGCTGCGCAGCTTCGTCGCGGCCCGGCACGAGACGCGGATCGAGCGGTTCCGTGTCCTGGACGCGCGCATGCTGGACCTGTCCAGCCGTCTCGCCCGGGCGCGCATCGCCTCCGCCATCCCGAACGTGGCGGACCGGCAGGCCGACCCCGAATACGCCGTGCTCACCCGTGAGCTTGCGAAGCGGCAGCGCCACCTGCCGATCCGGCAACTGGCGTCGCGCATGCCCAAGGCGCTGCGCCGCCTGACGCCCTGCCTGATGATGAGCCCCCTGTCGGTGGCGCAGTACCTTCCCGCGGAAGCGGAGCCGTTCGACCTCGTGATCTTCGACGAGGCGTCGCAGATCACGACATGGGACGCCATCGGCGCCGTCGGGCGGGGTCGCCAGGTGATCGTGGTGGGCGACCCGAGGCAGCTGCCGCCGACCAGCTTCTTCGAACGGCGCAGCAGCGAGGAGGACGGGGCGGCGGTCGAGGTGGAGACGCACGACCTGGACTCGGTGCTTGACGAGTGCCTCGGCGCCGGCCTCCCCACGGTCGAGCTGACCTGGCACTACCGCAGCCGGCACGAAAGCCTGATCGCCTTCTCGAACCAGGTTTACTACGGCGGCCGGCTGGTGACCTTCCCATCCCCTGTCACCCGGGACGACGCCGTGTCCTTCCGCCACGTCGCCGACGGCGTTTACGCCCGGGGCGCCGGGCGCACCAACGAGCGTGAGGCCAGGGCCGTGCTGGCCGAGGCCTTGGCCGTGCTGCGTGCGCCCGAAGCCCGCTCTTTAGGTATCGTCACGTTCAACGCCGAGCAGCAGACCTTGGTCGAGGACCTGCTCGACAAGGCGCGGCGCGATGACCCGTCGCTTGAGCGGCACTTCGGCGACGACGTGGCCGAGCCGGTCCTGGTCAAGAACCTCGAAGGCATCCAGGGCGAAGAGCGCGACGTGATGCTGTTTTCCCTGACCTACGGCCCGGATGCGACCGGGCGCATCGCGCTCAACTTCGGGCCGCTCAACCTTTCGGGCGGCGAGCGGCGGCTGAACGTCGCCGTGACGCGGGCACGGGAACGGCTCGTGGTGTTCGGCAGCGTGCGGGCGGAGCAGTTGGACCTGTCGCGGACCGGTGCTGCGGGCGTCAAGCACCTCAAGCAGTTCCTGCTTTTCGCCGAGCACGGGGCACGGTCCTTCGCCACAGCCGCGCAAGGCTCGCAGGGCGACCACGAAAGCCCGTTCGAGGTGGAGGTGGCCGAGCGCCTGAGGCATTTGGGATGGACGACACACCCGCAGGTCGGCGTGTCCGGCTTCCGGATCGACCTCGGAGTCGTCGATCCGGAAGCCGCCGGAAGCTACCTCGCCGGCGTGGAATGCGACGGCGCCACCTATCACCGGGGCGCCACCGCGCGGGACCGCGACCGGTTGCGGCAGCACGTGCTGGAAACGCTGGGCTGGCGCATCCTGCGCATCTGGTCCACGGACTGGTGGACCAATGCCGCGCGGGAAGCGGACAGGCTGCACGGACAGCTCGGCGACGCGCTGGAAAAGGCGCGCGCCGGACGGGCCGCACGGGCCGAGCCGCCGGACAGCGGTGGGACGGAGGCCGACGAAACCGGTCCCCTGCCTCGCAGCGTGGCGGACCCGGTGGCCGAGCTGTTCTATGATCCCACCTACCGGGATCGCCTGGGTGCCCTCGTCGCAGGGCTGCTGCAGGAGCAGGGGCCGTTGCGTGAGGACCGGTTGGTGCAGGCCGTTGCCCGGCTGCACGGCTTCGGCCGGGCCGGCCGGGAGATCAGGGACCGGGTGATGGCGGTGTTGCCGGAAACCAGCGCCATCACGACGGAGGACATTGGGCGCTTCGTCTGGCCACCGGGGACCGACCCCGCTTTCTGGGACACGTTCCGCGCACCGGCTTCCGGTCAAGCCGCTGACCCGGCGGAGATGCCGTTGCCGGAGTTGGTCGCCCTGGCCAAGCACTGCATGGCACCCGGCCTGGCGGAGGAGGCGATCCTGATCGCGATGCGGGATGCTTGCGGTCTCCAGCGCTTGCGCGAAACCGCACGGAACCGCTGCGTTGCGGCACTTTCAACCGCAAGAGGCTGATCGACGTGCCTCAAGCCCACTGGCGGACACCGGCTGGCTCTCGTCTTCCTGGCGCAACGCAATGGGGATGGGGTGATGCCAACCGCCCTTTGCCTCGCCCCTTTCGTCACTGCGAGCCGCTCTTGCGGCGTGGCCATCCAGGGGCCGTTGGCATGAGACTGCGTCGGCCGGCATGGCAGTGCCGCCAGCTCCAGGGCCGCGTGAGGTGGACGTGGGGTGAGACCGGAGCCTCGACCACTCCGTAAGTCTCTGCCAACGTTGAAAACCTGGGATGCGTCGCTGCGGATCCGGAGAGGGTGGGATTCGAACCCACGGTGGCTGTTACACCACAACGGTTTTCGAGACCGCCACCTTAAGCCGCTCGGCCACCTCTCCACACCGGGCGCGCCTTATAATACCCTGCCGCCCCGCCTGCAACCACCAACGTTGACACCCGGCCCGCCCCGCGTATAACCCGCCTTTCGGCACCCGGCATCCGCCGCTGCCCCATGCCCACAAAAAGGGCTGCCCGGCGTGCCGGGACGGCCGACCAGGAACCCGCATCATGTTCGCAGTGATCCGCACCGGCGGAAAGCAGTACCGCGTCACGCCCAACGCCGTGCTGAAGGTTGAAAAGCTGCCCGGCGACGCCGGGGAAACCATCACGTTCAGCGACGTGCTCGCCGTCGGCAGCGACGCCGGCACCACCATTGGCGCCCCCCTCGTGCCCGGCGCCACCGTCACGGCCACCGTGATCGCGCAGGACCGGCTCGACAAGATCATCATCTTCAAGAAGCGCCGCCGGCAAAACAGCCGCCGCAAGAACGGGCACCGCCAGCACGTCACCGTGGTCCGCGTCGCCGGCATCAACGCGGACGGCCACGCGATGCCGGAGGCCGCTGCTAGGACAACCGCCCCGGTTGCGGACGCGGCGCCGGCGCCCGATATGCTGGCCGAGCAGAGCGAGCCCTACGCGTCCACTGGGCACGACGAGACCGGACCCGCCCCCCTTTAGGAGTTTCCCCCCATGGCTCATAAGAAAGCAGGCGGCTCGTCCCGCAACGGCCGCGACACCGCAGGCCGCCGCCTCGGCGTCAAGAAGTTCGGCGGCGAGGCCGTGGCTGCCGGCAACATCATCATCCGCCAGCGCGGCACCAAGATGAAGCCCGGCCTGCACGTCGGCCTCGGCAAGGACCACACGATCTTCGCCCTCGTGGACGGCCACGTGAAGTTCCAGCGCAAGTCGGAAGGCCGGGTGCATGTCTCGGTGGAGCCATTGGCTCAGCCCGAGGCCGCCAACGACGATGCCGCGCCAGCCGTGGCCGCCGCCGAGTAGCACCGCGCCGCTCGCCGCACACGCACCCGGGGGTCGGCGCAAGCCGGCCCCTTTCGCATTCCAGGCCCCCGCTTCTTAGGCACGACTCCATGAAGTTCCTCGACCAAGCCAAGATCTTTCTCCGCTCCGGCGACGGCGGGAACGGCGTGGTCGCGTTCCGGCGGGAAAAGTTCCTGGAGTTCGGCGGTCCCGACGGCGGCGATGGCGGGCGCGGCGGGAACGTCGTGTTCGTGGCGGAGCACAACCTCAACACCCTGATCGACTTCCGCTACACCCAGCACTTCCGCGCGCCCAAGGGCGGCAACGGCGCCGGCAGCGACCGCACCGGCGCCGGCGCCCCCGACGTGGTGATCCCCGTGCCCGTCGGCACGCAGATCATCGCCGACGACAAGGAAACCCTGCTGGCCGACCTCGACCAGCCCGGCAAGCGCGTCGTGCTGTGCCGCGGCGGCGATGGCGGCCACGGCAACACCCACTTCAAGTCCAGCACCAACCGCGCGCCGCGCAAGGCGACGCCGGGCTGGCCCGGCGAGGAACGCTGGGTGTGGCTGCGGCTCAAGCTGATCGCCGACGTGGGCCTGGTCGGGCTGCCGAACGCCGGCAAGAGCACCTTCCTGTCCGTCGTGTCCGCCGCCCGGCCGAAGATCGCGGACTACCCGTTCACGACCCTGCACCCGCAGCTCGGCGTGGT
>CALMAB010000086.1 GCA_937858325.1 uncultured Acetobacteraceae bacterium | reverse complement strand
CGGTCAAGCACGCCGGCATTGATGAGCGCCGTCGCGTCGCGGTGCACCGCCTTCACGTCGCGTCCGACGCGCCGGGCGATCTCACGGAACGACAACTCGCCTTGCCCCGTCATCGCGCACAGGATCTCCCAGCGCTTGGCGGTCAGCACCTTCCACAGCAGCTCGACCGACGCGAACGAAATGACCTCGCCCTGCGCTTCGCCGCTGAAAGCGGCAGCCATTCGCCGCCTGGTTTCCTCGACCGAGGAAACGCCGAGCGTGACCGTCCTCATTGTTCTGTCCTCCATGCCTCGACATCGTTCCAGAAATCAGCTTGCAGCGTGATCAGGTCGGTGAAGCGGTAGGCCACCTCGCGGCCGGCGATGTGCTTGTGGTCGCCTTTGCCCGCTTCGTTGTCGTAGCGCAGAACGCAGACGCCCTCAGCGACAAGCGCCAAGCTGTATTTGAAGTCGTGACCGCTTGCAGGCACGCGCCGAGGCACCCGCCAGATCACGATTTCCACGAACGCTGTCTCCGTGAGCGCTTGGCGTTCGCGCAAAAGCAGTTCGGCTTTCACCTTGAATATCATGCCGGCACCAAAGCGCGTTGTCAAACGCTCCAACACACTGATTTCAACAACCGCCTACATGCGCCCCGAGACCCGGAAGATTGACACTCCCGAACGACATGCGCAGTTTGACGCCAACGAGAGACCCGGCAGGACACGTTTCCATGACCACCGACACTCCCTCCCCCGCGCGCCGCCTGCGCAGCCGGCGCTGGTTCGACGAGCCGTCCGACCCCGGCATGACGGCGCTCTACCTGGAGCGTTACCTGAACTTCGGCCTGACGCGGGGCGAGCTGCAATCGGGGCGGCCGATCATCGGCATCGCGCAGACCGGCTCGGACCTGTCGCCCTGCAACCGGCATTTGGTGGACCTCGCGAGCCGGGTGCGGGACGGCATCCGCGACGCGGGCGGGGTGCCGCTGGAGTTCCCGATCCACCCGATCCAGGAAACCGGCAAGCGGCCCACCGCGGCGTTGGACCGCAACCTGGCCTACCTCAGCCTGGTGGAGGTGCTGCACGGCTATCCCATCGATGGGGTGGTGCTGACGACCGGGTGCGACAAGACGGTGCCGGCCTGCCTGATGGGCGCGGCCACCGTGAACATCCCCGCCATCGTGCTGTCGGGCGGCCCCATGCTGGACGGCTGGTACAACGGGCGGCTCGCCGGGTCCGGCACCATCGTGTGGGAAGCGCGAAAGCTCTTGGCGGAGGGGCTGATCGACTACGCGGAGTTCATCGACATGGTGGCGGCGTCCGCAGGCTCCGTCGGGCACTGCAACACCATGGGCACCGCGCTGTCGATGAACAGCCTGGCGGAGGCGCTCGGCATGTCGCTGCCCGGCTGCGCCGCGATCCCCGCGCCGCACAAGGAGCGCGGCTGGATGGCCTACCACACGGGCCACCGCATCGTCGGCATGGTGCAGGAGAACCTGCGCCCGTCCGACATCATGACCAAGCGCGCGTTCGAGAACGCCGTGGTGGCCGCAGCCGCCCTGGGCGCCAGCAGCAACTGCCCGATCTCCATGATCGCCATCGCCCGGCACATGGGCGTCGAGCACACGCTGGACGATTGGCAGCGGTTCGGCGACGGCATCCCGCTGCTGGCCGACGTGCAGCCGGCCGGGCGCGTGCTGGGGGAGGGCTTCTTCCGCGCGGGCGGCGTGCCGGCGGTGATGCGGGAGTTGCTGGACGCCGGCAAGCTGCACACGGACGTGATGACCTGCACCGGCAAGACGCTTGCGGAGAACCTTGAGAAGCGCCCGGCGGTGGACCACGACGTGATCCGCCCCTACGGCAACCCGCTCAAGGAAAGCGCCGGGTTCGCGGTGCTGTCGGGCAACCTGTTCGACGCGGCGGTGATGAAGCTCAGCGTGATCGACCCCGAGTTCCGCAGCCGCTTCCTGTCCGACCCGGACCAGCCCAACGTGTTCGAGGGCAAGGCCATCGTGTTTGAAGGCCCGGAGGATTACCACGAGCGGATCGAGGACCCGGATCTCGGCGCGGACGAGCATTCCATCCTGGTGATCCGCAACTGCGGCCCGGTCGGCTACCCCGGCGGCGCGGAGGTGGTGAACATGCAGCCGCCGGCCGCGCTCTTGAAGGCCGGCGTGCATACCCTGCCGACCATGGGCGACGGGCGGCAGTCCGGCACGTCCGGCAGCCCGTCCATCCTCAACGTGTCGCCGGAGGCCGTGGTGGGTGGCGGCCTTGCTTTGCTGCACACCGGGGACCGCATCCGCATCGACCTGAACAGCCGCAAGGTGGACGTGCTGCTGCCGGAGGGCGAGCTGGACGCGCGGCGCAGCCGATGGACCCGGCCGGAGCTTGAGAACAAGACGCCCTGGGAGCAGATCAGCCGCAGCATGGTCGGCCAGCACGCCACGGGCGCCTGCCTGGAGCCGGCGACGCTGTATCTCAACATCGTCGAGGAACGCGGCGAAAGCCGCAACAACCACTGAAACGACAAGCAATGGCGGGGGCGGCACCCATGGCAGGCAGGCTGACCGGCAAGACCGCGTTCATCACCGCAGCCGCGCAAGGCATCGGGCGGGCCACCGCGCTCGCCTATGCGGCGGAGGGCGCCCGGGTGATCGCGACCGACCTGAACGAGGCGAGGCTCGCGGAGATCGCGGGCGAGCAGATCGCCGTGCATCGGCTGGACGCCACGCAACCGGCCGACATCGCCCGCGTGGCCGCGGCGGCCGGGCCGGTCGATGTGCTGTTCAACTGCGCCGGCTTCGTGCACCAGGGGACGATCCTGGACGCGACGGAGGCGGAATGGGACTTCGCCTTCGCGCTCAACGTGCGCAGCATGTTCCACGCGATCCGCGCCTTCCTGCCGGGCATGGTCGAAGCGGGCGGTGGCTCGATCATCAACATGTCGAGCGCCGCCAGCAGCATCAAGGGCGCGCCCAACCGCTTCGTGTACGGCACCACCAAGGCGGCGGTGGTCGGCCTCACCAAGTCGGTGGCAGCGGACTACGTGAAGCAGGGCGTCCGCTGCAACGCCATCTGCCCCGGCACCGTGCAAACCCCGAGCTTGGATGACCGCATCGCCGCCAACGCCGCCGCCGCCGGGTCGGTGGAAGCGGCGCGGACCGGGTTCATCGCCCGCCAGGCCATGGGCCGGCTGGGCACGCCGGAGGAGATCGCGGCGCTCGCGGTGTATCTCGGGTCGGACGAGACGCAGTTCATCACGGGACAAACGCTCGTCATCGACGGCGGCTGGACGCTTTGAAGGGCGCGGCCCGCCGGGCCGCAAGTCGGAGGAAACAACGATGAAGCTGCTGCGCGTGGGCGCCCCGGGCGCCGAGACGCCGTGCATGGTCGGGCCGGACGGGCAATACCGCGACGTGTCGGGCACCGTGCGGGACTTCGATGCGGAGGCGCTGTCGCCCGCCGGGCTGGCCCGCCTCATGGCGCTTGACCCGGCGAGCCTGCCCGTGGTGCCGCCCGGGCGCATCGGCCCCTGCGTGCCGCGCCCGGTCAACTTCGTGTGCATCGGGCTGAACTACGCGGACCACGCGGCGGAGACCGGGGCGGCGATCCCCAAGGAACCCATCGTGTTCCTGAAGTCGCTCGGCGCGTTCCAAGGGCCGAACGACGACGTGCGCCTGCCGCGCGGGTCGAAGAAAACGGATTGGGAGGTGGAACTCGGCATCGTGATCGGGGAACGCGCCAGCTACGTGCCGGAACACGATGCGATGCGGCACGTCGCCGGGTATTGCGTGGTCAACGACGTGAGCGAGCGCGAGTACCAAACGGAGCGCGGCGGCACCTGGGACAAGGGCAAGGGCTGCGACACCTTCGGCCCGACCGGGCCGTGGCTGGTGACGCCCGACGAGGTGCCGGACCCGCAGAGCCTGCACATGTGGCTGGAGGTGGACGGGCAGCGTATGCAGGACGGCAGCACGAAAACCATGATCTTCGACGTGCGCAAGCTGGTGAGCTACGTGAGCCACTTCATGACGCTGCACCCCGGCGACATCATCAGCACGGGCACGCCGCCGGGCGTGGGCATGGGCAAGAAGCCGGAGCCGATGTTCCTCAAAGGGGGCGAAACGATGCGACTCGGCATCGACGGGCTGGGCGAGCAGACGCAGCGGGTGGTGACGCCGTAGTCCCTCCCTCGCACCGACTGAAATTACACGCTTTTGTTCCAGCCGATCCTTGCAGCCCGGGCCGCGACGGCATTAGATTTCCCGAACGGCTTGCGTGCGAGAAAGCTCGGGTTCCGGAGCCGCATCGCCACCAGCTCGCGTGAGTGCTTCGGTGCGGTTTGACGGGGGACACTATGGAGTCTTCTACCCAGGTCATCCTGAGCGGTGTCCTGACCTTTGGCGTGCCCCTGGCCTTTGCCTTCCGGGAACTGCTGATCACCCGGCGTCCGCCACGGGGATCATGGGGCGGCGATGGCCCGCCCCCTCC
>CALMAB010000085.1 GCA_937858325.1 uncultured Acetobacteraceae bacterium | reverse complement strand
CGCTATATGGGGGCGCCATCGCGGGCGGGGGCGCTCCCGCCTCCACCAGCAGCGCGAAAGCGCCGGGGGCGGGCGGTCATGGCGCTGCGCAACGCCTTTCCAACTCAGGCGCTTCCAGCGTCACCAACGTTGCAAGCTATTCCACTCCTGACGGCATCCTGTACGGCGATAAAATCAACAAGCAAATGACCACCAGAGGCTGGACACCGCAGGAGATTGACGATGCAGTGAAGAACGGCCAGCGCCTCGACGCAATCAACAAGGCCAACGGCAATCCCGCGACCCGATACATCAACCCGCAGTCCGGCAAATCTGTTATCATCGACGATGTGACCAACGAAGTGGTACAGGTCGGAGGTGAAGGCTTCAGGTTTGGCCCAGCGAGCGGCGATAAGCCCGGGGCCGTTTTCAGGCCACCGCCCACTTCCGGCTCCAACTCTCCGCCGTCTGCTCCCGCTCCTGGGAGTGTTCCGGAGACACCAGTTCCTGAAGTTCCGGAAATCCCTGAGCTTCCTGATCTCCCAATCATCATACCCGAGGCCTGAAGAATGCACGCGAACTCATACGGTGAGCTTCCGGACGAACTGATAAGGTCTGCCTACAAGTCCGGCACAGAGTTGGCCTGGCCTCGCGATCAAGCCATTGAGGCTGTGAAGGCTTTTACGCGCAACGGTCGTAAGCTGCTTGGAGTTGACACCTGGTTGCTCACGGATGACAACCCGCCGAAACCTATTCCACTTATACGTGATTGGAATGCGGATCTCCGGGCAAATGCAGACGAGGTCGCCTCATCGGCTACGGCCTTTATCGCCGGTTTTCGCTGCCGCCCAGACGATTACAACCTGGATAATAGGCCGGTCTATTTCAACTTAATAATCAAGTAACGTTGCGATGAAGGGACAGACTTTCAAACCGTTCTTCCTTCGGATCACATCCTCAAGTCGGCCTTGGTGCTGCAAAGCACCAGGGTCTATTGCAAAGAAAGACTTTGAGCCATGGTAAACAACTGATCCGTTCGTTCGGAGTCTGAGGTACAACAGACCGGAGAGTCAAAACAAGAACTGGAATACTGTTGGCGAGGACCAATGACGATCTGGCGTACCGTGTTCGTTGAAGCAGAGGTGGACATTGCAACCCTGGCCCGTGGCCTCGCGGGCGCCTTGGACGTGGGCGCGGCGCAGGTCGCAGCCGTGACAGACACGCCCGACGGGTGGCCCGCATGGGTGGAGGGATATGAGGTCGTAGCCGAGATTCGACCCGCATGCGGCGCAGCACGGCTGTTGGCGACGCTGTTCCTGTTTTGCGATCCTGCGGCAGTGGAGCGGGTGGACGACAGGGCCATGATGCAAGCCTTGGCCGACCGCCTGGGCTGCGCCGTGCTTCTGCCCGACGAAGCCGACACAGACCCGTTCAACTACCTGCGCTTCCGCCCGGGCAGCGCCGCGGATCGGGTCAGCCTCGATCCAGACGCGTTGGACGAAGATCCTCCGCACGTCGTGGTGCTCGGCCCCGCCCGCTCGCCGGCCGAAGCCGCAGCCTAGCTGTGGCGAAAGCGGCCCTCGGTTGACGGCGCGTTGACCCCGCCCACCTCAAGCCATAGGAACACACGACACCCCTGCTCGGAGCTGACCACCCCATGGCCGCACTATGAAGGACGTCCGGGACGCGCTGATGGTGGCGTACACCAGCGACGGCAAGACGGTGCGCCGTCCGCTTTCGCCGCACCTGCAGATCTACGCGCCGCAGATGACGTCGATCCTGTCGATCATGAACCGCGTGACCGGGATCGCGGTGTCCGTGGGCACCCTGCTGCTGGTGTGGTGGCTGGTTGCCGCCGCTGCCGGGCCGGGCGCGTTTGCCACCGTGCAGGGCTTCGTCGCCTCGCCGGTCGGGTTGTTCGTGCTGTTCGGCTGGACGGCGTCGCTGTTCTTCCACTTTTTCAATGGCATCCGGCATTTGGCCTGGGACGCCGGCTTCGGCTTTGACCTGCCGCAGACCTACGCGAGCGGCTGGGCCGTGGTGGCGGCGACCGCGGTCAGCACCGTGCTGGTTTGGGCCGTCGGCCTTTGGCTGCTGTGAGGGGCTGAGCACATGCGGGAAAGCATTTCCATCGACGTGCGGCGGAGCCAACTCGGCCGGGCGCGCGGCGTCGGTGCCGGGCACTCGGGGGTCGGGCATTGGCGCTCGGAGCGGATCACCAGCATTGCGCTGGTGCCGCTCACGCTGTGGTTCATCTATGCCATGCTGCACTTGGTGGGCGCGCCGCAGCCGGCCGTCGCGGCGTGGGTCAGCAACCCGATCAACGCGACCCTGCTCCTGGTGCTGATCTTCATCACGTTTCAGCACATGCACCTGGGCCTGCAGGTCATCTGCGAGGACTACGTGTCCAACAAGTGGCAGATGACCTTGATGATCCTGGGCGCCAAGGCGGGCTCGCTCGTGCTTGGGCTGCTGGCCAGCGTTGCGGTTTTGAAGCTGGCGCTGACCTGAGCCGCGTCTGGCTGAACCCGCGTTCGACGCCATATTGTCGTTATCTCCACTGAGGCGAGTTCCATGAACGCGATCACCATGCCATCGGCGCGGGCCTACAATGTCATCGACCACACCTATGATGTCGTGGTGGTGGGCGCGGGCGGCGCCGGGTTGCGCGCGACGCTCGGGATGGGCGCCGCTGGGCTGCGGACCGCGTGCCTGACCAAGGTGTTCCCGACGCGCAGCCACACCGTCGCGGCGCAGGGCGGCATCGGCGCGGCGCTGGGCAACATGGGGGAGGACGACTGGCGCTGGCACATGTACGATACCGTGAAGGGGTCGGACTGGCTTGGCGACCAAGACGCCATCGAGTACATGTGCCGCGAGGCGATCCCCGCCGTTTACGAGTTGGAGCACTACGGCGTGCCGTTCAGCCGGACGGAGGACGGACGCATCTACCAGCGCCCGTTCGGCGGGCACATGAAGGATTACGGCAAGACCCCGGCGATGCGCGCCTGCGCCGCCGCCGACCGCACCGGCCACGCGATCCTGCACACGCTGTATCAGCAGAGCCTCAAGCACGAGGTCGAGTTCTTCGTCGAGTACATCGCGCTCGACCTCATCATGGATGAGGAGGGCGCCTGCCGCGGCGTGATGGCCTGGTGCCTTGAGGACGGCTCCATGCACCGCTTCCGGGCGCAGAGCGTCGTGCTCGCCACCGGCGGCTACGGCCGGGCGTATTTCTCCTGCACCAGCGCGCACACCTGCACCGGCGACGGCAACGGCATGGCGATCCGCGCCGGCATCCCCATGCAGGACATGGAGTTCGTGCAGTTCCACCCGACCGGCATCTACGGCTCCGGCTGCCTGATCACCGAAGGGTCGCGTGGGGAGGGAGGCTATCTCACCAACTCGGAGGGCGAGCGGTTCATGGAGCGTTATGCGCCGACCGCCAAGGACCTAGCCAGCCGCGACGTGGTGTCCCGCTCCATGACGCTGGAGATCAACGCCGGGCGCGGCGTGGGCGCGAACAAGGACCACATCCACCTGCACCTGGAGCACCTGGGCGCCGAACTGCTGCACGAGCGCCTGCCCGGCATCAGCGAGACCGCCAAGGTGTTCGCCGGCGTGGACGTGACCAAGGAGCCGATCCCGGTGCTGCCGACCGTGCATTACAACATGGGCGGCGTGCCGACGAACTACCGCACGGAGGTGCTGCGCCCGACCGCGAAGGACCCGGACGCCGTGGTGCCCGGCCTGATGGCGGTGGGCGAGGCCGCCTGCGTGTCCGTGCACGGCGCAAACCGGCTCGGCACCAACTCGCTGCTGGACCTCGTGGTGTTTGGCCGCGCCGCCGCGCACCGGGCCGCCGAGATCATCAAGCCCGGCGGCAGCCAGGCGCCGCTGCCGCCCCGCGGGGGGGAGGCGGCGTTGGACCGGTTCGACCGCGCCCGCAACGCGGGTGGCAACACCAAGGTCGCCGCCATGCGGTTCGAGCTGCAGAAGGTCATGCAGTCGCACGCGGCCGTTTACCGCAACAGCGAGAGCCTGAAGGAAGGCGTGTCGAAGATGCGGACGCTTTGGTCCGGCATGGCCGACATGCAGGTGAGCGACCGCAGCCTGATCTGGAACAGCGACCTGGTAGAGGCGCTGGAGTTCGACAACCTGATGGGCAACGCCATGACCACCATGGTCAGCGCCGAGAACCGGCACGAAAGCCGCGGCGCGCACGCCCATGACGACTACCCGGAGCGCGACGACAAGGAGTGGATGAAGCATACCCTCGCGTGGTGCGATCCAGAGGGCCGCGTGGACCTGGGCTACCGCGAGGTGAAGATGCAGACGCTGACCAACGAGGTCTCCGTGTTCCCCCCGAAGAAGCGCGTGTATTAGGCGAGAGAAGCAAAATCGATGGCCACCTTTACGCTGCCCAAAAACAGCAAGATCGGGCAAGGGCAGACCTTCAAGGCTGCGCCCGGTGCGAACCGGACCAAGGAGTTCAAGGTCTATCGCTGGAACCCCGATGACGGCGCCAACCCGCACATCGACATCTACGAGCTCGACCTCGACAAGGTGGGGCCGATGGTGCTGGACGCCTTGATCTACATCAAGAACGAGGTCGATCCGACGCTCACCTTCCGCCGGTCCTGCCGGGAAGGGATCTGCGGCAGTTGCTCCATGAACATCGACGGCACCAATACCCTGGCCTGCCTCAAGGCGCATGACGAGGTGAACGGCGCGGTCCGCATCTACCCGCTGCCGCACATGGCCGTGGTGAAGGACCTGGTGCCCGACCTGTCCCAGGCCTACGCCCAGCTCCGCTCCATCGAGCCGTGGCTGAAATCCGACACGCCGCCGCCGCCGGACGCCGAGCGGCTGCAGAGCAAGGAAGAGCGCGCCGCGCTCGACGGCATGTGGGAGTGCATCCTGTGCTTCTGCTGCACCACCTCCTGCCCCAGCTATTGGTGGAACGGCGACCGCTATCTCGGCCCGGCCGTGCTGCTCCAGGCCTACCGTTGGATCGCCGACAGCCGGGACGAGTACACCGGCGACCGGCTGGACGCGCTGGAAGACCCCTACAAGCTTTACCGCTGCCACACGATCATGAACTGCACCAAGACCTGCCCCAAAGGCCTCAACCCCGCCAAGGCCATCGGGGAGATCAAGCAGCTCCTGGTGGACCGGAAGGGCTGACCACGCTAACGGGTTCCTTGAATTGGCATTCAATGGGTCGCTGGACACGCGGCTGGGCCGCACGGACGCTTGGCGTGACAGCCTTTTGGTTGACCACGCCGTGTTCCGCACGGTCTGGACCAACTTCGCCGAGGTGATTCCCGGGCGGCTTTACCGCTCGAACCACCCGACGCCGGGCCACCTGGCGGCGGCGGCCCGGCGGTTCGGCCTGTGTACCTTGATCAACCTGCGCGGGCAGCGGAAATGCGGGTCGGATGCCTTGTCGCGCGCCGCCGCGGCCCGGCTCGGCCTGGTTCACGTCGATATGGCGTTCGAGAGCCGCGGCGCCCCGCACCGGGACCGCATCCTGCGCTTCGCCGACATCTACCGCACGTTGCAAACCCCGGCGCTGATGCACTGCAAGTCCGGTGCCGACCGGGCCGGTCTGGCGTCCGGCCTCGCCATCATGTTCGAGGGCGGCACGGCGGCGGAGGCGTTGAAGCAGCTGTCGTGGCGCTTCGGCCATTGGCGCCGGGCACGCACCGGAGTGCTCGACGCCTTTTTCCTGCGCTACGCCGCCGAGGCCGAGGGGCGTCTGCCGTTTATGGACTGGGTTCGCAGCGAGTATGACGAGGCTGCGCTGAAGCGCGATTTCGTGGCGGGCGGCCTGAGCAGCTTCATCACCGACCGCGTGCTGCGGCGCGAGTAAGATCAGGCGGCGCGGGTCAGCCGCTTCATGAACGCCGAGACCCTGTGCCGCCGTAATTCGTAACGTGCCTTGTCGTCCGTGGTCATCCAGTTCAACTGGACGACGTAGCGGCGGCCGATGAACTGCTTGTGGCCGTGCCAGGTGGTCGGGCCGTTCGGGAACACCAGCAGGGTG
>CALMAB010000084.1 GCA_937858325.1 uncultured Acetobacteraceae bacterium | reverse complement strand
TGGAACACGGCGTTCGCCACCGCCGCGTTCAGCCCGACGTTGCCCAGCTCGCCGATGCCCTTGATGCCCAAGGGGTTGATCTCGGCGTCCTGCTCCGGCAGGAAAATCGTCGTGACCTCCTGCAAATCGGCGTTCACCGGGATCAGGTACTCCGCCAGGTCGGCGTTGGTGTAGCGCGCTGCCCGGCGGTCGATCTCCGTCGCCTCGTGCAACGCGGCACCGATGCCCCAGATTTGGCCGCCCATCAATTGGCTTTTCGCCGCCTTCGGGTTGACGATGCGTCCAGCGGCGTAGGCGCCGACCACGCGCGGCGCCCGGATTTCCCGGGTCCGCATGTTGACCCGCACCTCGACGAACTGCGCGCCGAAGGCGAACTGCATGCGGTCCTTGAGCTTGGCGCCGCCCATCAGCGCGGCCTGGCCCTGGTACAACTTCTTCAGCGCCCCGTCCGGCACGCCGTGCGGGATGTTCTCGGCATAAGCCTCGATGGCGCCGCCAGCCGCGCGGCCCATGGCGGCGTCCAGCGGCTCGGACGGGCCGTCCGGCGCGCGCAGGGCGCCATCGGCCAGTACCAGGCTCGCCGGGTCCATGCCGCGGAACGGGCTGTTCTCCGCCGCGACGGCGGCCCCGGCGATACGGGCGCGGATCTGCTCGCACGCCTTGGCCACCACGGTGGCGATGCTGGCCGTGCTGTTGGACCCGCCGGCGACCGGGGCGGGCGGCAGCGCGGTGTCGCCCACCTCCACCGTCACCTTGTCAATGGGCACGCCCAGGTTGGACACCGCCATCAGCGCGAGCACGGTGGTGATGCCGGTGCCGATCTCGTGCCCCGCGGTCTGCACCCGCACGGTGCCTTGCGGCGTCAGGACGACCCGCGCCGTCGCCGGCCCCATCTGGCTCGGGTACATCGTGGTCGCGCAGCCCCAGCCGACCATCCATTCGCCGTCCCGCATCGAGCCGGGCCGCGGGTCGCGCTTCTCCCAGCCGAACGCCTTTGCCGCGGCGTCGAAGCACGGCATCAGGGTGCGGGACGTGTAGGGCAGGCCCTTGATCGGCTCCCGCGCCGTTTCGTTGACCCGGCGCAGTTCCACCGGGTCGATCTGCAGCGCCACCGCCAGCTCGTCCATCGCGGATTCCAGGGCGAACAGGTAGGGGATTTCCGGCGGGCTGCGCATGAAGCCCGGGGTGTTGCGGTCGGCGTGGACGATGTACACCTCCGAGTCCACGTTCGGGCAGGCATAAAGCCGAGTGGACGCGTCGGTGCCGGCCACCTTGTAGTTGTCCGGGCGGGAGCTGACCTCCCAGCCCTCATGGATCAACGCCTGCAACTTGCCGTCCGCGCCCGCACCCAGGCGGATGCGGTGCCGGGTCTCCGCCCGGTAGGTCGCGACCGTGAAGCCCTGGCTGCGCGTGGTTTCCAGCCGCACCGGGCGGCGCACCCGCTGCGCCGCCAATGCCACCAGTGCCGTGCGCTGGGTCAGCGACCCGCGCGAGCCGAAGGCACCGCCGACGTAAGGAGAGATCACACGGACATCGGAGGGCTGGATGCCGAGCTGCTCCGCCAGGCCGTTCTGGAAACCATACATGTTCTGCGACGGCTCCCACACCGTCAGCTTGCCGTCGGCCCAGGCGCAGGTGGTGGTGAACAGCTCGATGGAATTGTGGTGCTGGGTCGGCGTCGCGTAGTGCTGGTCCACCGTGACCGGCGCCGCGGCGAGGGCGGCCTGGGCGTCGCCCACCTTGGGCTTCTCCTCGCCGGGCTGCTCGCCCTCGCGGGAGGCTTGCTCGGCGGAGATGGTTTCCAGGCCCGGGCTGTCGAAGGTCGCGGACGGCGTTTCCGCGGCATACTCGATGTGGAGGCGGTGCGCTGCTTCCCGCGCCGCTTCAAAGGTTTCGGCAACGACGAGGGCGACGATCTGCCCGTCGTACAGCACCCGGTCGGAGGCGAGCGGCGCCATGCTGCTGCCCATGTAGCCCTTTTGCGAGAAGGTCTTGCCGGGCTTGATCCGGTCGCCGACGTTCCGATACGTGAGGATGTCGAGCACGCCCGGCACCTTGCGGGCGTCCGTCTCGTCCAGCCGGGTGATGCGCCCACGGGCAATCGTGCTGGTGGCGAGGAAGGCGTGCGCCGGGTTGGCGCCGCCGTACAGGTCGGACGCGTAGCGCGCGGCGCCGGTGACTTTCAAGCGGCCATCGACGCGGGAGGTCGCGGCGCCGAACTCCGGCTTGGCGGCGCTCGGCGGCGCGCCTTGGGGCATGACCTGGGGCATGATCTGGGCTTCGGTGGTGTCGGGCATCTCAGGCCTCCATCCGGCCGGCTTGCATGAGGGCGCGCGCCAGGGTGCGGCGGCCCAGGTCGATCAAGTAGGCATTGCCCCCTCGCGGGCGGGCGCCGGCGAAGGCGGCCTGCGCCGCGGCGGAAGCCGTCTCTTCCGTCAGCGGCTTGCCGCGCAGCGCGGCCTCCGCCTCGTGCGCCCGCCAGGGCTTGTAGGACACGGCGCCCAGGCCGATGCGCGCGTCCCGCACCGTGCCGCCTTGCACGTCCAGCGCCACCGCGGCGGTCGCCAAGCCGTAGGCGTAGGACTCGCGGTCGCGTACCTTCACGTAAGCGGAGCGCCGGGTCCACGGCCCCGCCGGCACGCGGAAGCCGGTGATCAGCTCGCCCGGCGCCAGCACCGTTTCCATGTGCGGGTTGTCCGATCCGGTGTGCAGGTCGGCAAAGGCGATGGTGCGGGAGCCGTTCGCGCCGGTTGTCTGGACCTCCGCCCCGAGCGCCACCAACGCCTGGGCAAAGTCCCCGGAATAGGCGGCGATGCATTGGTCGCTCACCCCCAGCACGGCGTGCTTACGGTTCACGCCGTCGAGCGCCGCGCAACCGCTGCCGGGCACGCGCTTGTTGCACTGGGTCCAACCGACGTCGCGGAAGTAGGTGCAGCGCGTGCGCTGCAGGACGTTGCCGCTTAGGCTCGCCATGTTGCGGAGCTGCGGGCTTGCGGCCATCAGCAGAGTCTGCGCGATCACCGGGTAGTCGCGCTGGACGGCCGGGTGCGCCGCCGCGTCGCTCATGCGGACCAGCGCGCCGAGGTGCAAGCCGTCAGGCCGAGCCTCGATGCGGCCGTGCGACGCGGCCAGGGCGTTGATATCGACCATCCGCTCCGGCTGCATCACGTCCAGCTTCATCAGGTCGAGCATCTGCGTGCCGCCGGCGATGAACTGGGTGGGCGCCGCGGTGGGCGGCACGCGCGGCCCGGCGCCAGCGGCGGGG
>CALMAB010000083.1:3632-4974 GCA_937858325.1 uncultured Acetobacteraceae bacterium | reverse complement strand
AGCCTGATGATCATCGTGTCCGTGACCATGGACACGGTGACGCAGATCCAGTCGCACCTGCTGGCCCACCAATATGAGGGGCTGATCCGCAAGTCGCGGGTGAAGGGCCGCGCCCGATGAACCTGATCCTGTTGGGGCCGCCCGGCGCGGGCAAGGGCACCCAGGCGAAGCGGCTGCAGCAGAAATACGGCATCGTCCAGATCGCGACCGGCGACATGCTGCGCGCGGAGGTCAAGGGCGGCACCGCAGTCGGGCAACGCGCCAAGGCGGTGATGGAAGCCGGTCAGCTCGTGTCCGACGACCTGATCATCGCCATGCTGGAGAAGCGCATCCAGCAGCTGGACGCGGCGCGGGGCTTCATCCTGGACGGCTTCCCGCGCACGGTGCCCCAGGCCGACGCGCTGGACACCATGCTGGAGCGCGCCGGCACGCCCATCGATGCGGTGATCGAGCTGAAGGTGGACGACGCCGCCCTGGTGGACCGGATCGCCGGGCGGTTCACCTGCGCGACCTGCGGCGCGGGCTACCACGACAACTTCCAGACGCCGCGCGTGGAGGGCACCTGCGACGTGTGCGGCGGCCACGAGTTCATCCGCCGGGTGGATGACCGGCGGGAAACCGTGGCGGCCCGGCTCGACGCCTACCACACGCAGACCGCGCCGATCCTGCCGCACTACCGCAACACCGGCCGGCTGGTGACGTTGGACGGCATGGCGGACGTGGACACCGTGTCCCAGGAGATCGAGGCCGTGTTGGCGCGGGTGCCGAAGCGGATAGTCACGACAAGTTGATGTGAGCGCATTGACTTGCGCTGACGGCTGCGTATATCACCCGGTCTTGCCTCGTGGCGCTTGCGCCGGGTGATTTCTATTTTCAGGGCTTCCAGCGCGAAAGCGAGCAGGGCCTGTCAAGGATCTCAGCCCCGGCCGCTGCGCCGAACGGCTATGAGATGGTAAGGAGTTATTGGCTTGGCCCGTATTGCCGGTGTGAACATCCCGACCAACAAGCGCGTGCTGATCAGCCTGCGCTACATCTACGGCATCGGCCCGTCCAACGCCGTCGATATCTGCAAGAAGCTGGAGATCCCCGATGACCGCCGGGTCAACCAGCTATCCGATGACGAGGTACTGCGCATCCGCGAGCTGATCGACCGCGACTACCGCGTCGAGGGCGACCTGCGGCGCGAGGTGGCGATGAACATCAAGCGGCTGATGGACCTCGGGTGCTACCGCGGCCTGCGGCACCGCCGGGGCCTCCCTGTGCACGGGCAGCGCACCCACACCAACGCCCGGACCCGCAAGGGCAAGGCCGTGGCCATCGCCGGCAAGAAGAAAGTCACCAA
>CALMAB010000083.1:0-3532 GCA_937858325.1 uncultured Acetobacteraceae bacterium | reverse complement strand
CCCGGCGGCGCAAGAACTGATAGGAACATCTGAATGGCGAAGCCCGCCTCTTCGCGTCCCCGTAAGAAGGAACGCAAGAACATCATCTCCGGCGTCGCCCACGTGGCCGCGACCTTCAACAACACCATGGTGACGATCACCGACGCCCAGGGCAACACCATCGCCTGGTCGTCCAGCGGGATGCAGGGGTTCAAGGGCAGCCGCAAGTCCACCCCCTACGCGGCGCAGGTGGCGGCGGAGGACGCGGGCAAGAAGGCGCGCGAGCACGGGATGGAAACGCTGGAGATCGAGGTGAGCGGCCCCGGCTCCGGCCGGGAAAGCGCCTTGCGCGCGCTCCAGGCGGTGGGCTTCGCGATCACGGCGATCCGCGACATGACGCCCATTCCGCACAACGGTTGCCGCCCGCGCAAGCGCCGCCGGGTCTGACCGCCTGCATTGGCTTTGGCGCGGCGCCACCGTTGGGTGGCGCCGCATGTTCTGTTTGGAGATGATCCATGGTCATCCAACGTAATTGGCAATCCCTGATCAAGCCCGACAAGCTCGACGTCGAGCCGGGGTCCGACCCGCACCGCATCGCCACCGTGGTGGCGGAACCGTTGGAGCGCGGCTTCGGCATGACGCTCGGCAACGCCGTGCGCCGCGTGCTGCTGTCGTCCTTGCAGGGGGCGGCGGTGACGGCGGTGCAGATCGACGGCGTGCTGCACGAGTTCAGCAGCATCGCGGGCGTCCGGGAGGACGTGACCGACATCGTGCTCAACATCAAGCAGCTGGCGCTGCGGATGCACGGCGAAGGCCCGAAGCGCATGGTGCTGACCGCCACCGGACCCGGCGAGATCACGGCGGCGCAAATCCAGACCGGCTCCGACATCGACGTGATGAACCCGGACCTGGTGATCTGCACACTGGACGACGGCGTGAAGCTCGGCATGGAGTTCACGGTCAACCTCGGCAAGGGCTACGTTCCCGCCGCGAGCAACCGGCCGGAGGACGCACCCATCGGGCTGATCCCCATCGACGCGATCTACTCGCCGGTGAAGCGGGTGTCCTACAAGGTCGAGCCGACCCGCGTGGGGCAGGTGACGGACTATGACAAGCTGCTGCTGCAAGTGGAGACCAACGGCGCGGTGACGCCGGAGGACGCCGTGGCGCTCGCCGCGCGCATCCTGCAGGACCAGCTGCAGTTGTTCATCAACTTCGACGAGCCGCAGCTTGCCCGCGCCGACGACATCCACGACGACCTGCCGTTCAACCGCAACCTGCTGCGCAAGGTGGACGAGCTGGAGCTGTCCGTGCGCAGCGCGAACTGCTTGAAGAACGACAACATCGTCTACATCGGCGACCTCGTGCAGAAGACCGAGCAGGAAATGCTGCGCACCCCGAACTTCGGCCGCAAGTCCTTGAACGAGATCAAGGAAGTGCTGACGGCGATGGGCCTGTCACTCGGCATGAGCGTGTCCGGCTGGCCGCCGGAGAACATTGAGGACCTGGCCAAGCGGCTTGATGAGCCGTTCTAGATTTTAAGAGAGTAGGAGCTATACCATCATGCGCCACGGTGTTTCCGGCCGCAAACTCGGCGTCACCTCGAGCCACCGTCTGGCCATGTTCCGCAACATGGCCGTGGCGCTGATCAAGCACGAGCAGATCACCACCACCCTGCCCAAGGCCAAGGAACTGCGCCCGGTGGCGGAGAAGCTGATCACCCTTGGCAAGCGCGGCGGCCTGCACGCTCGGCGCCAGGCCCATGCCCATCTGCGGGACGAGGTGATCGTCGCCAAGCTGTTCACGGCGTTGGCGGACCGCTACCGCACCCGCCCCGGCGGCTACACCCGCGTGCTCAAGGCGGGGGTGCGCTACGGCGACGCGGCGGACATGGCGGTGATCGAGCTGGTTGACCGCGACCCCGCCGCCAAGGGCCAGGACAGCGGCCCGCGTCCGGAGGCCGTGGAGGACGAGGAGCAGCAGGCCGCCTGAACACGGCCCTCCCTCCTCGCATCCAGGGGCTGGCCGCACCACTTCGCTCCTCATGACGCGGCCCGCCCCTTCCTCCCCCGACCTGTTCGGATCGCCGTCTGCCGTTCCATCTGCGTCGTTCAAGCCGCTCGCGGAGCAACTGCGCCCGGCGGCGCTGGCCGACGTGGTCGGGCAGCCGCACTTGGTGGGCGAGCATGGTGCCTTGACCCGTATGCTGGGCCGCGGCGCCTTGGCCTCCTTGATCCTGTGGGGACCGCCCGGCGTCGGCAAGACGACGATGGCCCGCCTGCTCGCCGATGCCGCCGGGCTGCACTTCACGGCGGTGTCGGCGGTGTTCTCCGGCGTGGCCGACCTCAAGCGCGTGTTCGAGGAGGCGGCCCGGCGCCGGCAGCTTGGCGCCCGCACCCTGCTGTTCGTGGACGAGGTGCACCGCTTCAACCGGGCGCAGCAGGACAGCTTTCTTCCTGTTGTCGAGGACGGCACGGTGGTGCTGGTGGGTGCCACGACTGAGAACCCCTCCTTTGCCCTGAACGGCGCGCTGCTGTCCCGTTGCCAGGTGCTGGTGCTGCGCCGGCTGGACGACGATGCGCTCGACCTGCTGCTGGCCCGTGCCGAGCAGGCGGCCGGGCGGCCCTTGCCCATTGCACCGGAGGCACGGGGCGCCTTGCGCGCCATGGCGGACGGGGACGGGCGTTATCTGCTCAACATGGCGGAGCAGCTTCTCAGCCTGCCGGAGCAGCCTGTGCTGGATGCTGCGGGCCTCGCCGCCGTCATCGGGCGGCGTGCGGCGCTGTATGACCGCGACCGCGACGAGCATTTCAACCTGATAAGCGCCTTGCACAAGTCCCTGCGCGGTTCCGACCCGGACGCGGCGCTGTATTGGTTCGCCCGCATGGTGGCCGGCGGCGAGGACGCCCGCTATGTCGCGCGCCGCCTGGTCCGCTTCGCGTCGGAGGATGTCGGCATGGCCGACCCGGGCGCGCTGCCCCAGGCGCTGGCGGCGTGGGACGCTTTCGAGCGCCTCGGCAGCCCGGAAGGCGAGCTGGCCATCGCGCAGGCCATCGTCTATCTGGGCACCGCGCCCAAGTCGAACGCGCTGTATGTCGCGTCCAAGCAGGCGCAGGCGGCGGCCAAGGCGACCGGCAGCCTGCCGCCGCCCGCCCACATCCTGAACGCGCCGACCCGGCTCATGAAGGACCTCGGCTACGGCAAGGGCTACGCCTATGATCACGACGCGGAGGATGCGTTCTCCGGCCAGAACTACTTCCCGGACGGCATGGACCGCCCGGCCTTTTACCGCCCGGCGGACCGCGGCTTCGAGCGCGAGGTGGCGCGGCGGCTGGACCACTGGGCCAAGCTGAGGCAGGGCCAATCATGAGCATGACCGTGCAAACCCGCGCGGTGACGGAGGACGAGGCCGACCTGCGCCTCGACCGCTGGTTCCGCCGGCATTTCCCCGGCGTCACCCAGGGCGCGATCCAGAAGCTGTGCCGCACCGGGCAGGTCCGCATCGACGGGCGGCGGGCGGACGCCGGGACCCGCTTGGCGCCGGGCCAGGCCG
>CALMAB010000082.1 GCA_937858325.1 uncultured Acetobacteraceae bacterium | reverse complement strand
CAGGTCGCGGTCCAGCGCCATCTTCACCGGGCGCGACCGCTCGCTGCTGATGGCCGCGACGCGGGCCACGGCATCGGAAAAGTCCTTCTTGCCGACGCGCAGCACCTTGTCGTTGTCCTTGGGGATCACCCGCTCGTATTCTGGGAAGGTGCCGTCGATCAGCTTGCTGGTCAGCGTGATCGGCCCGGCGCGGAACTGGATTCGCGTGTCGGACAGGCCGATCTCGACCTCCCCGCTTTCCTCGTCCAGCAGCTTGCGCAGCTCGCCCACCGTCTTGCGCGGGATAATGACGCCGGGCATCCCCGTGGCGCCTGACGGGATCGGCTCCTCCACGCGCGCCAGGCGGTGCCCGTCGGTGGCGACGGCACGCAGCACCGCGCCGCCATCCCCCTCGGCCGCGTGCAGGTAGATCCCGTTCAGGTAGTAGCGCGTTTCTTCCGTGCTGATGGCGAATCGGGTGCGGTCGATCAAGCCGCGCAGCGCGAGGCCCGAAAGCTGGAACCGGTGCGGCAACTGCCCGGCCGTCATGCTGGGGAAGTCGTCGGTCGGCAGCGTCACCAGGCTGGTGCCGTAGCGCCCGGCCCGCAGGGTGAGCTGCGCGCCGCCCTCCGCCACTTCGAATTCCAGCTCCGCCCCCTCCGGCAGCTTGCGGACGATCTCATACAGGGTTGCGGCCGGGGCGGTGGTGGCGCCGTCGCGCGACACGTCCGCCGCGACCTCCTCGACGATGGCGATCTCCATGTCAGTCGCGGTGAAGCTGAGCGTGCGGCCCTTGGCGACGATCAGGGCGTTCGCCAGAATGGGAATGGTGTTGCGCTTCTCGGCGACGCTCTGGATATGGGCCAGCGCCTTGAGCAGCGTGGCGCGTTCGGCCTTGAACTTCATGCGACCATTCCTGTTGGGCACCGAATCCGGCGCCGCGGCAGGCGAGCATAGCTGATCGCGGCCCCCAAGCAAACCCGGGCGCCAACGGGGGTCAGCTTTCCAGCATCCTCCGCAGCAGCTCCACCCGCTCGCCGAAGTCGGAGTCCTGCTCGATCAGCTCGGCGATGCGGCTCACCGCGTGCATGACGGTGGTGTGGTCGCGGTTGCCGAACTTGCGGCCGATCTCCGGCAGCGACCGGCTGGTCAGCTGCTTGGCCAAGTACATCGCGACCTGCCGGGGCCGCGCCACCGCACGCGCCCGGCGCGCGCTGCTCATGTCGGTGAGGCGGATGTTCCAGTGCTCGGCCACGCGCCTCTGGATTTCCTCGATGGTGACCCGGCGGTCGTGCGCCTTCAGGATGTCGTGCAGCACCTCCTGGGTGCTTTCCAGCGTGATCGGCCGGCCGAACAGGTTGGCGTGAGCGATCAGCCGGTTCAGGCTGCCTTCCAGCTCGCGCACGTTGCTGGTGATCTTGTGGGCCAGGAACTCCAGCACCTTGGGCGGCACCTGCGCCTGCGCCCGCATCGCCTTGGCTTCCAGGATGGAGATGCGCAGCTCAAACGTCGTCGCATGGAGGTCGGCGACCATGCCGCAACCGAGCCGGGTGCGCAGACGGTCCTCCAGGCCCGACAGGTCGGAGGGCGACTTGTCCGCGGACACCACGATCTGCTTGCCGGCATCCACCAGGGCGTTGAAGGTGTGGAAGAACTCTTCCTGCGTGTTGTCCTTGCCGATCAGGAACTGCAGGTCATCGACCATCAGCACATCGACGCTGCGAAGCTGTTCCTTGAACTCCATGGTCGATTGGTTGCGGATGGCCGCGATGAAGCGGTACATGAACTTCTCGGCCGACATGTAGGCGACGTGGACCGGCGCGGCGGGGCGACGGGACAGCTCGATGCCGATGGCGTGCATCAGGTGCGTCTTGCCGAGGCCGACGCCGCCGTACAGGAACAA
>CALMAB010000081.1 GCA_937858325.1 uncultured Acetobacteraceae bacterium | reverse complement strand
ATGCGCAACCAGGGCATCACCGTGCCGGACCTGGTCGGCGCCATGACCGGGGCGTTGGACGCCGTGCCGGAAGCCGAGCCGGGAGTTGCGGCAGGAGCGGCGGGGACGCGGCGATCCCCGGGCCGGCCGGCGCGGCCGATACGGCCGGGCCGCTGGCGCCGCAGGGCCTGGGCCGCAAGCTCAAGGCGGCGGTGTCGTCCTCGCCCTTCTACATGGGCGTCATCCTGCTGCTGCTGGTCGCCTTCTTCTCCTTCCTGCACCCGGCCACTTTCGCCAGCAGCTACAACGTCCGCAACATCTTCCTCGATGCGTCCGTGCTGCTGATCCTGGCGGTGGGCACGACCTACATCATGATCGCCGGCGGGTTCGACCTGTCCATCGGCTCCGTGCTGGTGTTCTCGGGCGTGGTCGCGGCGCAGGTGATGCTGCAGTTCGGCACCGACAGCCTGCTCACCGTGGGCCTCGGCTTCGTGGTGGCGCTGGCGTGCGGGACGGCCTGGGGCGTGTTCAACGGGTTCTGCATCACCCGGCTGCGCGTGTCCGCGCTGATCTCGACGCTGGGAAGCATGGGCGCGGCGCTCGGCGCGGCCTACCTGGTGACCGACGGCAACGACATCCGCACCGTGCCGAACGCGCTGATCGCGCTGGGCCACGGCTCGATTGGGGGCGTGCCGTGGCTCGTGGTGATCACCGCGGTCATGTCGGTGATCGGCGGGGTGGTGCTGCACATGACCCAATTCGGCCGCCACACCTTTCTCGTCGGCTCCAACCCGGAAGGGTCGCGCCGGGCCGGCATCAACGTGTCCGGGCACCTGCTGAAGCTGTATGCGCTGAGCGGGCTGCTGGCCGGGTTCGCGGCGATGCTGTCCTTGGGCCGCTTCTCCACCACGACGCTGGAAGGCCACGCGAACGATCCGCTGGAAGCGATCACCGCGGTGGTGCTCGGCGGCACGGCCTTGACCGGCGGGCGCGGCACCATCATCGGCACGGTGGTCGGCGTGTTCATCCCGGCCGTGCTGGCGAACGGCTTCATCATCATGGGCATCCAGCCGTTCTGGCAAATGGTCGTGATCGGCTTCGTGGTCATCGCCGCCGTTTATGCCGACCAGATCAAGCGCCAGAAGGGCGAACAACTTTAGCTGGATCCAACAAAGGGACCGTCCATGCGCCTGTTTTTCGCAGCCACGCTTCTCGCCTCCTTGGCGGCGCTGCCCGTTCCGGCACGGGCCGACAAGCCATACAAGATCACCTACATCCAGGGCGTGACGGGCAACCCGTTCTACATGTCGGTCGCCTGCGGCGGGGCGGAGGCGGCAAAGCGCCTCGGCGTCACGTTCGAGGCGCAGGGGCCGCAGCAGTACACCCCCGCCCTGCAGATGCGCGTGCTGAACGCGGTGATCGCGTCGAAGCCAGACGGCATCCTGTTCACCGCCGACGACCCCGTGGCGCTCACGGCGACGCTGCTGGACGCCAAGGAGCGGGGGATCAAGATCCTGTCCATCGACGGCGACGTGAAGGACATGAGCGTTGCGGTGTCCAACATCCAGTCCGACAACTTCGACGGCGGCGGGCAGGCGGCCAAGAAGTTGGCCGAGCTGATCGGCGACAAGGGCGAGGTGATGGCGCTGATGAACTCTCCCGCGGCCAACGTCGCCCAGCAACGCCTGCAAGGGTTCCAGGAAGAGATCGCCAAGCACCCGAAGATCACGTTCCTCGGCGTGCAGTACAGCAACAATCAAACGGCGAAGGCGGCGTCCATCGTCACCTCCACCGTCGCGGCGCATCCAGACCTCGCCGGCATCTTCACCATCACCACCAACAACACCGAGGGCGCCGCGACCGGCGTGCGCGAGGCTCAGCGAGAGGGCAAGATAGCGATTGTCGGGTTCGACACGTCCGATCCCATCGTCGAGGCGATCCGCAAGGGGATCGTCGCCGCCGACGTCGTCCAATACCCATACCGCGGCGGCCAGCTTGGCGTGGAGATGATGGTCGCGGCGCGCGACGGCAAACCCGTCGAGCGCCAAGTACACACGCCGTTCGTGGTCGCAACCCCGGCGAACATCGACACGCCTGAGGTCCAGCAATACATCTACCGGACGAACTGCCGGTAAAGCCTGCACACGGCATCCGGGCCGGTCCCACTCCGGTGGGATCGGCCGCAAATGCCCGCGGACTTAGCTGCCCGTGCCCGGAGTAGCCGGGTGCTGGTCCTGGCGGGGTGCCGGCTGTTGCGCAGACGTCGGAGACGCAACTTGCTGCGTGGGCTTCGGGGCTTCCTGCTGCACCATCGCGCCCGACTGGTTCTCCGCCCCATAGGAATAGTTGACCTTGGGTTCCTGCGCCGGCGGAGCCACCGCGTCGGTTTCCAGGCCATAGGCGCGCTTGTAAACCGGCGCCGGTCCCGGATAGTTCACTCCGTCGCCGTTCCCGGCGCCATACTGCCAACTGACCTTGGTCGGAGCAGCACCTGGGTCGGTGGCGGTGCAGCCGACCAAAGCGGCCATCGCCGCGACGACAACGAACTTGCGCATCGAAACCCTCCTACGTCATTGCTGCCGGCCCTGATATCCTGCTGGCCTTACTGGGAGCGTGGGCAATGGCGCGTTGAACTTCCAATGATAATTCGTCATGACGCGGATGAATGGATTTCATTTCGATTGATGAAGAAAAGAAGCCGGCGATGATGAACTTCGCGAACATGGACCTGAACCTCCTCCGCGTGTTCGATGCCTTGTTCGAGGAGCGCAGCGTCACGCGGGCGGGGAACCGGCTGCGCGTCACCCAGTCCGCCGTGAGCCACGCGCTGGCCCGGTTGCGCGACATCCTGGACGACGAGCTGTTCATCAAAAGCCCGGACGGCATGACGCCCACCGCCAAGGCGCGCGCCCTCGGGCCGCGCCTGCGCGCCGGGCTGTTGCAGCTTCAGGCCGCCCTCGCGACCGACGTGTTCGACCCGGCGACCGCGAGCCAGCAATATACCGTCGCCGCCGATGCCTATGCCTGCGCCGTGCTGTTGCCGCGCGTGATCGGGCGCATCCGCGCCGTCGCGCCGGGGGTGGATGTCCGGATCACGCCGGGCGTCGCGGACATCGCGGAGGCGCTCGACACCGGGCGGGTCGATCTCGCCATCTCGGGGTATTGCCGGGTGCCCGAACGCTTGGGCCTGCGCGAGCTGCTACGTGACCGGCTGGTTTGGGTGCTGCGCGCCGACCACCCGTTGGCCCAGGAGCCGCTGACGCTGGATCGCCTGGCGAGCCTGCCGCACCTCGTGCGCGCCTTGGCGGACGAGCGCACGGAAGCGATGGACGGCATGGTCGTGGAGCATGGGCTGGAGCGCCGGGTCGCGCAGAACGGCGACGGCGCGCTGGCCGATGCGCTGGCCGGCATCGGGCGGCAGCGCCAGGTGCGGCTGACCGTGCCGAGCACCCACGCCGCGCTGGCCATCGTGGGCGAGACCGATCTGGCAGCCCTGGTGCCATGGCGCATGGCCGCCGGGTGGGCGGAGCACTACCGGCTGAAATGGATGGAGCCGCCCTATCCCGGCCCTGAGTCGCAGCTCTCGATGGTGTGGCACCTCGGGCATGGCAGCGACCCGGCGCTGAGATGGCTGCGGGACACCATCGCCGAGGTCGCGGGCTGCGTGTGAGGTTGGATGCTTTGATGTTCATGTTATCGTGAGCGTGGATGGCTTTGGCCTGATCGGTGCGTAGTCACGAAAGCCACTCTGGCTTGATCCGCGGAGACCCATGAAACCCTCCTACGCCTTGGCGCTTGGCGCCATCCTCTTGGTCGGCGGCGGCTATGGCGGGTGGCGCGTGTTCGCCGGGCACGGCAAGCAGGACCAGGCCCCCCCGCCGCCGCCCGTGCCGGTGACTGCGGCCGAAAGCAAGGCTGCCGACGTGCCGGTTTAGCTGCGCGGGATCGGCACCGTGCAGGCGCTCAACGCGGTCGAGGTGCATCCCCAGGTCGGCGGCGTGCTGATCGACGTGCCGGTGCGGGAAGGGCAGGACGTCAAGAAGGGCGACACCCTCGCCGTGATCGACCCGCGCCCCTACAAGGCCGCGCTCGACAAGGCGCAGGCGCAGCGGCAGCAGGACGAAGCGCAGCTTGAGAACGCCCAGGCCGACCTCAAGCGGTATTCGAGCCTGGCCCGCGGCGACTTCGCATCCCGCCAGCAGGTCGATACCCAGCAATCCTCGGTCGCGCGGCTGCAGGGCGTGATCGCGGCCGACGACGCGGCCATCGAGGACGCGCAGCTGAACCTGGGCTTCTGCGTCCTTCATGCCCCGATGGACGGACGGGTCGGGCTGCGCCGGGTCGATCCCGGGAACCTGATCCAGGCCAACAGCTCCGGCGCCGGCATCCTGCTGGTGGTGCAGGTGCGCCCGATCTCCATGGTGTTCACATTGCCCGAAGGCGACCTGCCGCGGGTGCGGCAGGCCAGCGCGCAGGGCGAGCTTCCCGTGCTGGCCGACAGCTCGGACGGGCGGGACGAGCTGTCGCGCGGCACGCTGCTGACGGCGGACAACGCGGTGAGCGCATCCAGCGGCACGATCCAGTTCAAGGCGACGTTCGCCAACGACGATGACCGCCTCACGCCGGGCCAGTTTGTCAGCACGCGGCTGCTGGTTGAGACCGTGCACGGCGTCACGGTCCCGCACGAGGCGGTGCAGCACGGGCAGCAGGGCCTGTATGTGTTCACGGTGAAGCCGGACAAGACGGCGGACCGGCGCGACATCCAGCTTGCCTTTGACGACGGCAAGACCGCGGTGATCGGCAAGGGGGTCGATGCGGGCGAGCAGGTGGTGGTCAGCGGCCAAACCCGCGTCGGTCCCGGCACCCGCGTCAACCCGCAAGCACAAACCCCGGCGCCGCCCCAGGATGCACAATCCCAAGGCGAGCAACCTCAAGTCGGGCAACCCCAAGTCGGGCAACCCCGGAGCGCGCAGCGTTGAACATTTCCAGCCTCTTCATCCGGCGGCCCATCGCGACCTCCCTGCTGGTCGCCGCCATCTTCCTGGCCGGCGCCGCCGCCTACCCGTTCCTGCCGGTCTCGCCGCTGCCGGCCGTCGAGTTCCCGACCATCACGGTCACGGGGTCCTATCCCGGCGCCAGCCCGGCCACCATGGCGACCGCCGTGGCGACGCCGCTTGAGACCCAGTTCGGCCAAATCCCGGGGCTTTCGCAGATGACGTCGGTGAACGTCCTGGGCAACGCGCAGATCACGCTGCAATTCGACCTGAGCCGCAGCATCGACGCCGCCGCGGTGGACGTACTGGAAGCGATCAACGCCGCCGGTGGGCAGTTGCCCAAGGACATCCCGAACCCGCCGACCTTCCGCAAGACCAACCCGGCCGACGCGCCCATCCTGATCATCGCCGCCCGCTCCGACACGCTGCCGATGCCGGAGGTGGACGCGGCGGCCGAGAACATCCTGGCCCAGCAGCTCAGCCAGATCACGGGCGTGGCCCAGGTGCTGGTCGGCGGGCAGCAGACGCCGGCGGTACGCGTGCAGGTGGACCCGGCGCGCCTCGCCGGCCTCGGCCTCACGCTGGAGGACGTGCGCACCGTGCTGACCCAGGCCACGGTGAACCAGCCGAAAGGGTCGGTGGACGGGCCGAACCAGTCCTACACGGTTTACGCCAACGACCAGCGCACCCGCGCCGAGGAATACAACAACGCCATCATCACCTATCGCGACGGCGGTGCCGTGCGGGTGCGGGACGTGGGCCGCGCCATCGACGGGCCGCAGAACCGCGAGCTGACGGCCTGGCAGGACAACAAGCCGGCGGTCCTGCTGCTGGTGTTCAAGCAGCCCGGCGCCAACGTGATCAACACGGTGGATGCGATCCGGGCCAAGCTGCCGCAGCTCGTGCGCAGCGTGCCGACCGACATGCGCGTGGACATCGTGTCCGACCGCACGCAGACCATCCGCGCCTCCGTGGACGACGTGGAGTTCACGCTGGGGCTGTCCATCGCGCTGGTGGTGGCGGTGATCTTCGTCTTCCTGCGCAGCGTCTGGGCCACGGTGATCCCGAGCGTCACCATCCCCATCGCGCTGGTCGGCACGCTGGGCGTCATGTACTTGTGCGGGTTCAGCCTCGACAACCTCAGCCTGATGGGCCTCACCATCGCCGTCGGCTTCGTGGTGGACGACGCCATCGTCATGCTGGAGAACATCGTCCGCTACGTCGAGGAAGGCCTGTCGCCCATGGACGCGGCGCTGAGGGGCGCGGGCGAGATCGGCTTCACCATCATCAGCATCAGCATCAGCCTGATCGCGGTGTTCATCCCGCTGCTGCTGATGGGCGGCATCGTCGGCCGGCTGTTCCGCGAGTTCGCGGTGACGGTCTCCATCACCATCGCCGTGTCCGCGGTGGTGTCCCTCACGCTCACCCCCATGATGGCGTCCCGCTTTCTGTCGTCCGAGAAGCACGAGCACGGGCGGGTGTACAAGGCGGTGGAGGCGGTGTTCGACGCCATGCTGCGCTTCTACGAGCGCACGCTGGACGTGGCCCTGCGCTTCCAGTTCGTGACCCTGCTGGTGTTCATCGGGACCGTCGCCAGCACCGTCGGGCTGTTCATCGTCATCCCCAAGGGGTTCTTCCCGGTCCAGGACACCGGCATCATCATCGGCATCACTGACGCGGCGCAGGATGTGTCCTTCCAGGGGATGCAGCGCCTGCAGCAGCAGGTGAACGAGTTGGTGGGGCAGGACCCGGCGGTTGCGGGCGTCACTTCCTCCGTCGGCGCCGGCGCCGGCGGGCAGACGGCGAACAACGGCCGGCTCTACATCACGCTGAAGCCTTGGAAGGAGCGCAGCGAGAACGCTTCCCAGGTCGTGGCCCGGCTCAGCCGCAAGATGCAGGGGGTCGAGGGCATCCGGCTGTTCATGCAGCCGGCGCAGGACGTGAGCGTGGGCGGCCGGCTGTCGCGGACGCAATACCAGTACACCCTGTCCGACCCCGACGGCGACGAGCTGAACACCTGGGCGCCGCGGGTGCTGGACAAGCTGCGCACGATCCCGAGCCTGGCGGACGTGACCTCGGACGCGGCCTCTGCCGGGCTTACGGCGACGCTCACCTACGACAAGGACGAGGCCGCACGTTACGGCGTCCAGCCCGGCACCATCGACGCGACGCTCGATGATGCGTTCGGGCAGCGGCAGGTGGCGCAGTACTTCACGCCGCTCAAGGCGTATTACGTGATCCTGGAGGTGACGCCGGGCCAGCAGGAAACGCTCGACACCCTGCGGCAGCTATACGTCCGCGCCGCGTCGGGCGGGATGGTGCCGCTCTCGACCTTCGTGCGGATCGACACGATGCCGGTGCAGCCGCTGGTGGTGAACCACCAGAGCCAGTTCCCGTCCGTCACGATCTCCTACAACCTGAAGCCCGGCGCCTCCCTGGGCGAGTCCGTCACCGCCATCCAGCAAGCGACGGCGTCGCTCGGCGTGCCGTCCACGGTGACGGGCGCGTTCCAGGGCACGGCGCAGGCGTTCCAAAGCTCGCTGCGGTCGCAGCCGCTGCTGATCCTGGCGGCGCTGGTCGCCGTGTATATCATCCTGGGTATCCTGTACGAGAGCTACATCCTGCCGCTCACGATCCTGTCCACCCTGCCGTCCGCGGGGGTGGGCGCGCTGCTGATGTTGCTGGTCGCGCGCTACGACCTGACGGTGATCGCCATCGTCGGCATCATCCTGCTGATCGGCATCGTCAAGAAGAACGGCATCATCCTGGTCGATTTCGCGATCAACGCCGAGCGGAACGAAGGAGCGGAGCCGCTGCACGCGATCCGCCAGGCGTGCCTGCTGCGCTTCCGCCCGATCCTGATGACCACCATGGCGGCGCTGCTGTCCGGCCTGCCGTTGATGCTGGAAAGCGGCGCCGGGTCCGAGTTGAGGAAGCCGTTGGGGTTCGCGATGGTGGGCGGCCTCGCCCTCAGCCAGGTGCTGACGCTCTACACCACGCCGGTGATCTACCTGTATCTCGACCGCCTGCAGCACTGGTTCAGCCCGGCGCGGCAGAAGCGGGACATGCCGCGCCTGGCCGGCGCCATGCGGGCGGAGCCGAAGGGGTCGAAGGCCTGACCGTGCCCGGCGCTCAAAGGTAGGGCAGCATGAGCCGCACGCCGGCGTCGCGCAGCCGCGCCGGCACCGTGCGGGCGTCAAGCTCCGCCTGCGTGAGCGCCGGGCCACGGCTCCCTTGCATCTGCGCCGCGAGCGCGTCCGCGAGGCTGCGGTCGTAGATTTCCAGGCACAGCTCGAAGTTGAGCCGGAAGGAGCGGATGTCCCAGTTGCAGCTGCCGACCAGGCACCACTCGCCATCGACCACCGTGACCTTGGAATGGCGGAACGGCGGCGGGCATCGCCAAATCCGCACCCCGTCCTTCAGCATCGGCCCGATGTTGGCGCGGGTGGCCCAGTCCACGAAGACGTGGTCGCTGGTTTCGGGGATCACGACATCGACCGCAACCCCGCGCATCGACGCCAAGGCGAGCGCCGTGGTCAGCCGCTCGTCCGGCAGGAAGTACGGGGTCATCACCGCGATGCTTTCCCGCGCGCAGGCGACGGCCTGCAGCAGGGCGAACTCGATCTTCTCCAAGTCCTCGTCCGGCCCGGAGTCGATCACCCGCGCCGGCGCGGCGCCGCGGGGCGCCACGTCCGGGAACCAGGCCTCACCGTCCAGGTCCTCGTCCGTGGCGAAGGCCCAGTCCTGCGCGAACGCCTCGGTCAGTTGGCCGACCACCGGGCCTTCGATCCGGAAGTGCGTGTCCTGCACCGGTGCCCTTGGGTGCGTGGCCTTCACGTTCGCGTCGGAGATGTTCATGCCGCCGGTGAAGCCGACCGAGCCGTCCAGCACCAGGATCTTCTTGTGCGAGCGCAGGTTGAGGAACGGCATGCGCCACGGCAGCAGCGAATGGAGGAAGCGCGCGGCCGGCACGCCCCGACGGCGCAGCCGGTGGTAAGCCGGCGACCGCAGCCAGCCGCCGCCGATGCCGTCGATCAGCACGCGCACCGCGACGCCCCGGCCCTGCGCCGCGGCCAGCGCATCGATGAACCGGCCGCCCCATGCGTCGTCGTGGAAGATGTAGGATGACAGGCCCACGCTCTGCTTCGCCGCTTCGATGGCCGCCAGCATCGCCGGGTAGGCCTCGTCGCCGTCGCGGTAGATCTGCACGGCGTTGCCCGGCACCACGGCGCGCCCGGTGATGCGCCCGATGCCGCGGTCCAGCGGGTCGAGATGGTCGTCTTCGGTGGGGGAGGGCCAGGCGGCATGGCCGCCGCGCCGGTCGGAGGGGCGCAAGCGCCGGGCGCGGCGCTGCACCCGGTTCACGCCGAACAGGAAATAGCTGACACTGCCGAAAATCGGAGCGAACCAGGCAAACCCGATCCAGCCGGCTGCGGACGCCACCTCCCGCTTGCGCAGCAGCACGTGCAGGGTGACGAGGATCGCCAGCACGAGGCCAACCGCGAACACCACATCCGCGCGCACGCGGGCGAGCGAGGTCCAAAGCTCGTTCACTTCAAGCGGGCATCTTTCAGGGCCGCGCGGCGCCGCGCGTGTTGGTGTAGATCGCGAACAGCGTGTGCGACGCGCAGATAAACAGGCGCGCCCGGTTGCGCCCGCCGAACGCGACGTTCGACACCGTGGACGGCACCTTGATGCGGCCCAGCGGGGTGCCGTCCGGCGCGATGCAGTGTACCCCGTCGGCCGCGCTGCTCCAGACGTTGCCGTCCTCGTCGCAGCGGAAGCCGTCGGCGAAGCCCGGCGCGACCGTGTGGAACACCCGGCCTCCCGACAAGCGCGTGCCGCCGTCCCCCACGTCGAACACCCGGATGTGCTGCACCGGGTCGGGCGCGAACTGCGGACCGGACTCCGACACGTAGAGCAGCCGCTCGTCGGGCGAGAAGCACAGGCCGTTCGGCCCGGCGAAATCGTCCGCCACCACCCGCAGGCTGCCGTCGCCGGGGTCGAGCCGGTAAAGGGTCGGCGGCAGCTCCGGCTCCTGCTTGCCGCCTTCGTAGTCCGTGTTGATGCCGTAGTGCGGGTCGGTGAACCAGATCGCCCCGTCGGACGCGCAGACGATGTCGTTGGGGGAGTTCAGGCGGCGGCCCTCGTATCGGTCGGCCAGCACCGTGATGCTGCCGTCCAGCTCCGTCCGGGTGACGCAGCGGCCGCGGTGGGAGCATTCGAGCAGCCGCCCTTGCCGGTCCCGCGCGTGGCCGTTTGCGAAGTCGGAGGGTTCGCGGAACACGGACACGCCGCCGCCCTCGCTCCAGCGCAGGATGCGGTTGTTGGGCAGGTCGCTGACCAGCAGGCAATCGTGGTCCGCGAACCAGACCGGGCCTTCCAGCCAGGCGTATCCCTCGCCCAACTTGACCAAGGGCGCGTTTGGCAGCACGAGGCGGCGGAAGCGCGGGTCGTGGATGTCGAAGCCGTCCATCGCTGCCGCGCCCACCCTACCGCGCGTGGCACGGGGCGCGTTGCGGCTCGACGTGCAGCTGCACCGTCATCAGCACCGCGGGCTGGTCGCCGACCGTGCCGGAGCGGTGGCCGCGCTTCCCGTCCTGTTCCGTGCACCCTTGGTCCTCGCCGAGCGAGAACTCGCCCGGCCCCTGCTCGATGCGGAAGCCGTCCATGCTCTCGATCCACCAGCGGCCGGACAGCACGACGATCCATTGCGGCGCCGGGTTCTCGTGCCACTCGCCGACCCAGCCCACCGGCTGCACGGTCACGACGACGGTGGCCTCCGACCGCTCGTGCTTGTTGTTCCATTGCGGGGCGGCGGCGCCCACGCGGGTCAGCTCGAACTCGGTCAGCGCGCATTGCCGCTGGTGGCTGACCCCATCCCCGTCGGTCCACAGGTGCCAATACGGGATGGAGGGCTTCGGGCCGGATTGGTCAGGCCCGGATTGATCAGGCATGGGGCGTCTCCGTTCTTGCTGCGCTTGGCGTTCCGGTCTGAACTTCTCGCCGCGCCCACTGTTCCGTCCGGCTTGGCGGGCCTGTCTCATTTTCGGGGAAGCTTATTCCATGACGCTGCTGAACGACTACGCCCCGCTGCTGCTGCGGATCTGCCTCGTGGTGCTGTTCCCGTTCAGCGGCTTGGACAAAATCGTGAACTGGGGCGCTGCGATGAAGCAGGCGGGGGAGGGCTTCCTGGCGCCGGTCGCGCCCGCCCTGCTGGTCCTGGGCATGGCCGTGGAGATCGTGACGCCCGTGTGCATCGTTCTGGGCTGGCACGACCGGCTGGCAGCGTTCGTGCTGGCCGGGTTCTGCGCGGTGACGGCGGTGCTGTATCACCAGTTCTGGCGCTACCCGGATTTCTGGCGCTTCAAGGAAGGCGAGGGGCTGGAGCATTTCTGGCAGATCCTCAAGACATTCGGCCTGGTCGGCGGCCTCGGCCTGGTCGTGCTCGCCCCGCGCACCCTGCCGGCCACCAACTTCTTGCAGCACCCGCTGTCGTCCACCTATGTCAGCGGCCCGCAGGCCGGCGATGTCGTGCCTCCCGCGCCCTAACGCCCGCCCGTCAGCAGCACCCGATGCCCGTCCGGGTCGCGGCATAGCCCGACAAGGTCGCGGCGTGGCCCGGCGGAGCCGGCGGACAGCGTTACCCAGTCCGTCACCAGCGCGTTGGCCGGCAGCGGCGGCACCGGGCGGCCCGGCGGCGCATAGCGCAGCAGTTCCAGCCCGGGACCCGCCGGGGAGGGAAAGCGCAGCCCGGTCACGCGGACCCGCGCACCGGGCAGGCCGTCGAGCCGTGACTGCGCCGGACCGCTGTTCCATGACCGCGACACCACCCGGAAGCCAAGCCGCCGGTAGAAGCGAAGGCTGCGCGCCGTGGAGGCAACCGCGAGGGCGCTGTGGTCGATGCCGAGGAAGGGTTGCGACCCCGCGCCGGCCGCGCGTTGCCACACCGGGCGCCCGCCGCCGGGCGGAAACTGGATCAGCTCCAAAGGGTGGCCGTCCGGGTCGCGGAACTTGACGGCCAGCACGCCGCCGTTGCACGGCGGCAGGCGCTGCGGCCCCCTCGAGATGAGATGGGGCGACTGCGCCGCGAGCTGGCGCCAGGCCGCCGCCATGTCGTCCACCACGATGGCCAGGTGCTGGAACCAGAGATCGTCGCTGCGGCTGTCCGCCGGGTAAGGCGCGCCCGGCGGGTCGAAGCGCACGAGCGCGATTTCCTCGTCACCAAGGCGCAGCACGGCTTCCTCTGCGGTGACGCCGGGCAGGCCGAGCAACCCGGGCAGCGCCGGGTCGCCCGGGCCGCGCGACGCGAGCCGGAATTTCAGGACGTCACGGTAGAACGCCACCGCCCGGTCGAGGTCCGCCACCACCCGGCTGACCCGCACCATGCGGGCGGTACTGCCGCCCTGCCGGCGCAGCGTCAGGAAGCCTAGGCCAGCCAGCAGGGTCAACCCGCCGAGAGCGGCTCGCACGGTCAGGCGACCAGCCGTTCCCGAAGATGGTCCCCCACCCGGAGCGCGTTGGCGATAATGGTGAGCGTCGGGTTCACCGCGCCGATGGAGGGGAAGAAGCTTGCGTCCGTCACATACAGGTTGTCCAGCTCGTGTGCCTTGCAGTGGAGGTCGAGCACGGAGGTGGCCGGGTCGGTGCCGAAGCGCAGCGTGCCGGCCTGGTGCGACGTGCCGTTGAGCGGGATGTCCTTGCCGAGATACAGCCGCCGCTCGATCAGGTGCGGCCAGGCACCCATCGGCATCACCATGGCCTGCGTCTTGGCACGCAGTCGCTTCAACGCTTCCCCGTCCGTGTCCTGGACATCCAGCACCACCCGGTCGCCGTCGTAGTAGATGCGGTTCTCCGGCCGCGGCAGGTCCTCGGTTTGCAGCCAGAAGTCGATGGAGTGGCGGGCCATCTTGTCGAACGTCCATTCCGGCACGAGCGGCATGAGGGGCTGCGCCGGCGCTTCCCCGCGAATCTGCTCGCCGTGCGAGGTCGCGCACATCTGGACCAGGCCGAGCGGGTACTCCCAGTCCGGCGCGCCGAAGTAGTAGTCGCTGACCGCCAGCGTCTTCTGGAACACCGTGTCGTTCGGCTCCTTGAGCAGCGCCATCACCACGGACATGGTGTGCCGGACGTAGTTGCGCCCCACCTGGTCGGAGCCGTTGGCCAGCCCCTTCGGGTGCGCGTCGCTGGCCGAGCGCAGCAGCAGCAAGGCGGAACTGAGCGCGCCGCAGGCGACCACCACGATGTCGGCGGAATATTCCTCCGGCTGGTTGTCGCGGACCACGTGCACCCGGCGCACGCTGCGGCCCTGCGGGTCGGTTTCCAGCCGGGTCACGTAGGCGCCGGTCAGCAGGGTGAAGTTCGGATAGGCCGCCCGGGTGGGATCGACGCTGATCACCTGGGCGTCCGCCTTGGCGTTGATCGCGCAGGGGAAGCCGTCGAACGCGTCGCAGCGGATGCACGGGCTGTAGGTGGTGGCGCTGCCGTCCGGGTTCTGGTCCAGCTTGATGCCGAGCGGCAGGTGGAACGGGTGCAGCCCCTGGTCCCTCAGCACCTTCTCCAGTTCCTGGATGCGCGGCTCGTGCTGGATGGGCGGATAGGCGTAGGGAGTGCTGGACCACGGCTCGTTCGGATCCTCCCCGCGCTGGCCGTGGACGTGGTACAGCGCCTCGGCCTGGCCGTAGTACGGCTCGAACACGTCGTAGCCGAGCGGCCAGGCGGGCGAGATGCCGTCCTTGTGCCGCATCTCGCCGAAGTCCTGCTCGCGCAGGCGGAACAGCGCCGAGCCGTACACCTTGGAGTTGCCGCCGACGAAGTAGTGCAGCCCCGGGTGAAACTCCCGGCCGTCGCGGCCGTACCAGGTTTCCTTAGCCTGGTAGGCGGCGTCCACGAACACGTGCTTGGAGTCCCAGTTGGCGCGGGAGCGGGGCAGGTAGCCGCCGCGCTCCAGCATCAGGATGCGCTTGCCGGTGGGCGCCAGCCGCTGCGCCAGCGCCGCGCCGCCGGGTCCGCTGCCGATGACGATCAGGTCGTAGTGGCCGTTGGGCATGGCGCGTGGCTCCTGGGTTGGAGGAGGGTTGGAAGGGCAGCGCTGGGCGGCCATGGCGCGGGGCGCATCAGGTCGGAGCCTACGCTGCTCCCACGCTGCGCGGCGTTCAGCCGCCGGTGGCGAAGCCGGGATACAGCGTCATGCCGCCATCGACGAACAGGGTGGCGCCGGTCACGTAGTCGGCGGCGTCGGAGGCGAGCCACACCGCGGCCTGCGCGATGTCGTCCGGCTCGCCGATGCGCTTGTAGGGCACGAGCGTCATCAGGTCGGCATAGGCGGCCGGCGTGCTCCAGGCGGCGGTGTTGATCGGCGTGCGGATGGCGCCGGGCGCGATGCCGTTGACCCGGATGAAGTACGGCGCCAGCTCCTGCGCGATGCTCTCCATCAGCAGCATGACGCCGCCCTTGGACGCGGCGTAGTTCGCGTGGCCGGCCCAGGGAATGCGTTGGTGCACGGAACTCATGCAGATCATCTTGCCGGCCGCGGCGGACACGGACGGCACGACGCCGCGCCGCTTGAACTCGCGCGCGGCGGCACGGCAGCATAGGAACTGGCCGGTCAGGTTCACGCCGATCACGGCGTCCCATTGCTCAAGCGTCATCTCGTCGAACGCCGAGTCCCGCTGCAGCCCGGCGTTGCTGACCGAGACGTGCAGCGTCCCGAACCGTGCTATGGCGGCGGTGAACATCCGCTCCACCTCGTCCTCCTTGCTGACGTCGGCTTGCAGCGTGACGGCGCGGCGGCCCATGGCCTCGATCTCGTGCGCCACGTCGTCGGCCGCCTCCGGATGGGACACGTAGTTCACCGCCACGTCCGCCCCGGCGCGGGCCAAGCCCAGAGCGACCGCCCGGCCGATGCCCGAGTTGGCGCCCGTGACCAGCGCCGGCTGCCCAGCGAGCATGGGGTAGTATGGCACAGCCGGCGCGCGGCGGTCGGGCGTCGCGCTTGATGCGGGATCTTTGTCGGTGCTGTCGCTCATGGCAAGCCGCTCCCTGGTTGAAACCAGGGGCGATCCTGGCACGTCCCGCCGGCCACGGCCACCGTGCGGGCGCCGTCAGCCGCGGTCTTCGTGCTGCTCGTGCGCCGGGCTGCGGGAGAACAGGCGGTAGGTGCCCCGGCCGCCGGTCTTGGCCTGGTAAAGGGCACGGTCGGCGTTGTCGAGCAAGGCCGCGGGCGGCACGCCCGGCGCCGACAGCGCGATGCCGACGCTGACGCGGACCTCGACCTTGTGCCCTTCCAGGAACACGGGGTGGCTGATGCCCTCGAGCACGCGCTGCGCCAGCAGCGACGCCGCCTGCTCGGACGCCCCCTGCATCAGAATCGCAAACTCGTCGCCGCCCAGCCGGGCCGCCACGTCGCCCTCCCGCACGCAGTTGCGGATGCGCTGGGCCACCGCGAACAGCAGGGCGTCGCCGGTCGCGTGGCCCAAAGTGTCGTTCACCTGCTTGAAGCCGTCGAGGTCGAGGTAAAGCACGGCGGACCGGCTTTGCCCCGCATCCGCGCAGGCCTCTTCCAGGGCACGTTGGAACACGACGCGGTTGGCCAACCCGGTCAGGCTGTCGTAGGACGCCAGGTACGCCGTGCGCCGCGCGTCCTGGGTCGCCTCCGTCACGTCCGCGCCCACCCCGCGGAAGCCGACGAAGTTGTTGAGCCGGTCAAACGTTGGGCGGCCCGTCAGCGACCACCAGCGCGGCTGCCCCGCCACATCGACCGGCACGACGATGTTGGCGAAGGCCGACCGTGCCTGAAGCTGCTGGATCACGGGTCCCGGGATGGCCGCGCCGGCCAGCAGGGTCTGCACGCGCAGCAGCTCGAAGATCGAGCGGTTCGTCAGCAGCTCGGCCGGCGTCTGCGCGATGTCGGCAAAACGGGGGGAAACGTTCTTGAGCCGCAGTTCGCGGTCGGTTTCCCAAAGCCAATGGCTGCTGTTCGCTTCGAAATCCCGCAACAGGAGGCCGATCACGTCCGCCTGGTCCTGCAGCCTGGCCTCGTGCTTCACCCGCCTGACCAGAGTGCGGTTGATGAACAGGATGGTGAACAGGACCAGCGGCGCGTAGCCCAGCAGCAGGCCGAAGATCTGCACGTCGATCGCCCGCCCGCTTTGCGCGAGCATGAGGATGCCGCCAACCGTGACCGGGGTCCAAAAGGTGATCGCGACAGAGATGGGCAGGAACACCGCGGCCGTCGAGATGACGCCAATGGTCGTGGCATACAGCACGCTGCGTTGGTCGCTGTCGGCCACGGCGTTCAACCCAACCAGCACAGCCGCCCATAAGATGCCCAGCACGAGCACCAGTCCGGTGTGGTAGCGCACGAAGCTCGCTGAAGCGTCCGCCACCTTGGTGTCCAAGCGGCGGATGCGGCGCCAAGCGTGCCCCATGTACAAGACGACTGCATAAACAAATGGCATGATGCTCAACGGCAGCAGCCAACCCATCGCAAGGCCAGTTTTTGAGAAGACCCAGTAAAGGAACCCAAGGGTGTTGAGGCCGCACAGCGCCATGACCTGCATCAGCCGAGTCAGTATGTCCAGCTGCTCGATGCGTATGCGTTCTGATATGTCATCGACACTGAGCCTGTCCGATCTCTTCTCCATGCTAAACCTTGAGGTCCCCCGGTCGAGTGCTTGATGCTTCTCCCTTGAGCCGCGGCAGAAACATGCCAGTATGAAGTGCATAGCACACGTTTCCGGCTACGAAGCGGTCGCATGACATGGTCCGTTCCTCCTCACGGGCAGCCCCAACGTAACACGCCGACAATACAAGCAAACCACCTCAAGACAGGCAACTCATGGTTGCAGTGCAGGTGGCGAGCCAAAAAATCAAGCAACACGCGCAGAGTGGATGCCGTACATCGTGGAATGGTATGTTCGTCAGAGCGGTCGGAACCTGCTCGAGAGGGCGGGGGCGAAACCCATGTCGCGCGTCATGCAAACCGTGCCGATCAACAAAGCCGACGGACCAAGCACGGGGGCGGTGCTGCCGGCCAGAGCCACGAAAGAGATCCCGCAGCAGCAAGTCAAGCAAACACCGCCACCACCGCAACGCTGACCACTTTGATAAGCCGCCTGCCGCTTGGCACTGGCCGAGCGTAAGTGCCCGACCATGCCCCAACCAAAACCCACGAAGCACGCGGCACCCGGCGGCGCCACGGGCAACTTGGGTGCCGACGTCACGGCATCACTGCGACGGTCTCACCTTGGCAGAGCCGGTCATATTGCGCCCGCGCCGCGCCGGCGACGTCGAGGAGCGGCACCATCCGGCGCACCGTGTCATACTGTGGCCGTAGGCAGCTCAGGAGATGGGTGGAGAACTTGACCCCGTGGTACACGCGCGGGCCTGCAACCTCGCTGAACCGCAGCCGCGTGTAGAAGGGGATGTGGTTGCGGCGAACACAAGACACCACGGCACCGGCATCGCTTTTCAGGATGAAGTAGCCAGCCAAGCGGAACAACAGGAACACGAGGCTTTTGTCGTCAGCGAAATCGGGATGCCGGACCAGGCGGTTGATCTCGACCACCCGTGCAACCGGTGAAGCCACGTCGCGCCTGAACAGGGCCTCGGTTTCCTCGGGAAACACGTGCTGGGCCGGAATCGATCCGGAGTCGCTGCCGTCGGCCCCACGGGTGAGAGCGCAGATGCGGGTGGAGGCAACAGCACGGCTACCCTTGTAGATCACGACGGTCTGGACAGTAGGTTGGTCATCATACTCGTCGCTGAACGTCCCGCTGCGCCGGAACTCGATGTGGCCCTCGGCGAAGTAGCTCAGGTAGCGCAGCTTGTAGCAGTCCTGCTGGGTCTTCCGGTCAACGGCGAGCCGGGCCGTAAGCTGCGCCGAGGCGATCCGACGCTGGGTCTTGCCCTGGCGGGAGATCGGCGCAATACCGGGCGCCTTCGTCTGGAGAGTCGTCAAAGCAAATTTCCTTACAAGTAATGAATTATGGACAGAACGACAGGCTGCAGGCCGCAGAAAAGCAGCCTGCGCCTAATCGTTACACATTAGTAAGATAATGGCGACTGCGATGACCCTTGAGCGTGCAATTCGAGTCCAACGCGGCTCATCGGGTCAGACCACAACAAGGCCGAACCGCAAAGACGCCTTGAACGCCCAGTGCTGGAACTACCCAGCTCCGCCATCCATTTGCCGCAGTTCCGTTTCTACTCGTTGCGATAGCATAATCGCAACGAAGCCGGCAGTCGCCGCGCCGGATGCAAGTCTTGGTTGCCGCCGCGCTTCCGTGGCCCGCCGCATCTCGCAGGAACGGCTGGCCGGCGCAGCCGATGGTAGGGGGTGGTCCGCGACCATGGCACGGCTCTGGACGGATCACCCATCCCCTGTGTCCTGCCGCGCGCCAACCCTTGACGCGGCGTTGGCCGCGTTCAGTCCCGCATCATCTCGACCCGAGCGGACTGCTCTTGGACCAGCCAGCTTTCGTCTTGGCCCGTGCGCCTGTTGCCAGGCGCGTCGGCGATCAGTTCGTGGTCACGACGTGGATGTCTCCGTCACGCTCGATCACGCTCACCGATACCTCCCCCGGCGTGCGGCTGACCGTCATGCTCACCCGCGCGCCGCAAAGCCGTAGGTTGCGCAGCGTCAGGCCGTCCAGGAACGCCGGCAGGTCCGGCCGGTCGAGGCGCACGGCGCGGGCGGTCGGGTCGAAGCTAAGGCCCAGGCTGGCCTGCACGAGCGCCGGAAGCGTCGCAGCCGCCCACGCCTGCGGCGCGCACGCGACCGGGTAGGACGTAGGCCCCTGGCCCGGCCGCCGCGGGAAGCCGCAGAACAGCTCCGGCAGGCGCCGCAGGTCCATGGTGTCGGCGCTGGCCTGGAGGCCCTCGAACAGCCGCGCGGTTTCGGCCCGCAAGCCAAGCCGGGCCATGCCGAGCGCGATCAGCGCGTTGTCATGCGGCCAGATCGAGCCGTTGTGATACGACATCGGATTGTAGCGTGCCTCGTCAGCCGCCAGCGTGCGGATGCCCCAGCCGCTGAACATGCGAGCGTGCAGCAGGCCGCGCGCCACCTGGCACGCCCGCTCAGGCGCGGCAATGCCCGTCATCAAGACGTGCCCGGCGTTGGAGGACCGCACTTGGCACTGCTGCCCGTCGCCGTCCAACGCCAGGGCGTAGGTGCCGAGCCGGCGGCACCAGAACCGGGCTTCAAACGCTTGGCGCAGGTGCTCGGCCCGGGCGTCCAGCGCCGCCGCCTGGGTTTCCAGCCCGAGCCGCCGGGCGATGTCCGCCCCGGCCCGGCGCGCCGCGTACACGTAGGCCTGCACCTCGCACAGCGCGATGGCCCCACGCGCCAGGCTGCCGTCGGAATGGGAGATCGAGTCGTAGCTGTCCTTCCATCCCTGGTTGGCCAGGCCGTCCTCCGTGCTGCGCTGGTAGCGGACGAAACCCTCCGCGTCGGCCCGGCGGTCCATCCAGCCGAGCGCCAGGTCAAGGTGCGGCCAAAGCGCCTGCAGGCTGGACACGTCGCCGGTGCGGTGGAGGTAAGCGCCGGCCAGCATGACGAACAGCGGCGTGGAATCGACGCTGCCGTAGTAGCGGCGGAACGGCACCTCCCGCAGCGCCGCCATTTCGCCGCCCCGCATCTCGTGCAGGATCTTGCCAGGCTCGGCCTCCGACGCCGGGTCGAACGCGGTCGCCTGCTCCTGCGCCAGGAAGCGGAGCACGCCCAAGGCCAGCGCCGGGTCGAACGCCAGCGTCAGCAGGGCGGTGATCAGGGCGTCCCGCCCGAAGGCGGTGCTGAACCAGGGGATCCCGGCGTAGGGATAAGGGCCGGTCGGCTTGTCCGTCGCGAGCATGCGCAGGTCGCTCGCCGACCGGCGCATGGTTTCCTTGAACGCCTCGTGCGGCGAGGACACGGCGGCGGTGCGGGCGGTGCTGGCGCGCAGGCGGCGCTTCGCGTTCACGTAGGCGGCGAGGAACGCCGCGCACGGGCCGCGCGCCGCCGCTTCGGGCCGCCCGAAAGCCACCTCCAGGAAGACCGTGGCCCGCCCGCCCGGCTCCAGTTCAAGGTCGAACACCGCGCCGCTGCCCGTGACGGCCTGCGGCGCGGGGTCAAAGGCGAGGCGCGTCGAGCGCACCAGCGCGTCCAGCCCGCGGTAGGACAGGGTCACGCCGTCACGCGTCAGCGTGGCCGGCAGCCGGTCGCCCCGGCGCTCGCGGTGCATGCCGCGCACCTCGAACAGGTCGGCAAAATCCGCTTCGAACCGCAGTTCGAGCCGCACCCGGTGGCGCGTGAAGCCGAAGTTGCGCACGGCGATCCGCCCGTGGCAGGCAGCGTCACCCAGGAACAGCGACCGCTGCACGTGGATCACCCCCTGTTCCAGCGCCGACACGCCCAGATCCGACATGGACGCATTGGACAGGTCGGAGGTGAGCATCACGTTGTCAGCCGCCAGGGTGGAGCTGAGCAACAGGGGCTGCACCCCGCCCAGCGTGAGTTCGAGGCGCGAAAGGTGCCGGGTGTCCCGGTGATACAGCCCATCGGTGCCGCCCGGCACGGACAGGATGTCACCGCCATGGTCGAACACGCCGAACGTGTCGCCGCTTTTGATGGTGCGGTAGCGCCGCTCCTGCAGCGAGACAGCCGCCGAAACGGAAAAGGGTTCGGGCGCTTCAGTGCCGGAGTCGACGGCGTGGCTTGCGAGTACGTTCATGGGCGGAGCCTCGGCTTCGGATAATGAGGTCAGGGCTGGGCAAGTGGGGCGGCCAGGTGGGGCAGTGAACGCGGCGAAGCCCATCTTCGGGTTGGGTTGAATGCAGCCAGGGACACGTATGCGTCAGCAAACCTTTGCCTAGGCTCCTGCCTGCTTGGGCTTAGCCTCCTCAAGGCACGCTGCCCGCGTTGCGGGGACAAGGTTCATGGGCCGTGGACCTGCCACGCTTGGTGACCCAATTCGTCCCCATTTGATCCGAATTCACTCACCGGGCACCATATGGCTGATCTTCTAATGATACGAAAAGATAACGTCCGAGGCCACATCCATTTTCGCCGAACTGGCCAAGCATGGGATGCACATTGCGCAGGTTGGTCTTCGGCCGGTCTCCAAAACAAAGACGATTGCGTAGATGATCGCAAAACAGGGGCTTCAAGCGACGTGCCGTCCCATGCACCGTGGCTGCGGCGCGCAAACTCGCAATGGAGAAGATGCTTCATCGGCTTGCGATTGCGGCACCACGAAATGATAGAAATCGTGAAGTTGGGGTGGAGAGCGTCTTTAGCTTCGCCAATTGGGAGCAAGCCGCTCGCCTGCGCGGGCACAGCGGGACGCTGGAGGACCGTTGCCAGCCGCGGTGCCGATCCGGGCCGAGAGAATGCTAAGCGCCGTGCAAGGTGTGACTGCCTCCGCGCCCCGATCCTCTCACGAAGCAGTGTGGACACACTTGACACCTTGCGAGCCAATGAGGTCCCCCGACATTTTCAGGCTCAAGGAGCCTCAACGATGGTGTGCGATCGCACAGAACTCTTCCGTCCCTGGCGGTTTGACCCCCGGGACATGGCGGTGATGGCGGGCTGGCTCGCGGTTGCGGCGCGCCGCGGCTACGATGCCGTGCTGGGCGTTTGCGACGACGGCACAGAGTGGGTCGGCGTAGCGCCTCCCCAGCTCCGGCCCGGCGAGCTGTGGCAGATCCTTCCCAGTCCGAGCGAGGGCGGTTTTGTGGTGCTTGACCGGCATGGGCAGCCTTGCTTCCAATCTTCAGGCATCCGGGCCGTCCTGCACTTCGTCGCGCCGCTGCCGCCGGGTGCTCCCGAGCCTCGGTTGATGGCGGGCGAACGGGTTCCGTCGATCATGTCCGGCAATGACCCCGACCAGGATTTCCGCGAGGAACCTCCTACGCCGCGTGAGCCGACCGTACACTGACCGAGCAGGGTTCGGGCGCCTGCTTGGGAACGCCTTGGACATGCCCGCGACCGTGGAACGCGGCAATCCAGCGATTTCAACACCAGCCTCGCGCCTGCCCCTCCTTGACCGCCGTGTTGCCACGCTTGCTGCAACGGCGTCGCGGCTCATGCTGGCGGCGATTGGGACGGGCATTTCGCCCCTAGCCTCTCGACAACGTCAGCGTCGGCGCGTGCGCGTGGCGCCGGGCCATGCTGCTGTGCAGGTTGCGGGCCGTGCTGTTCAGCTCGGGGCGCCGGGCCGCAGATTCCGGCTTGAGGTCTGCCCGGTCCGAAGCCTCGCGCATCTTCTGCCGATAGCACGCCGCCGCTTCACCCCGGCTGCGCACGTCCCACTTGTCGAGGATGCTGTGCACGTGGTTCTTGACGGTCGGCACCGCGACCCGCAACCGGCGCGCGATCAGCTTGTTGGGCAAACCGTCCGCCAAGAGCTTGACGACCTCGCGCTCGCGCAGCGTCAACGCATGGATGCCAGCCCGGCCGGCGCGGCCGGTAGAACGGTCGGCCAGGCGGTTGAGCAGCAGCGCAGTGAGCCGCGGCGGGCAAACAACCTCTCCCAACCCGGCGCGCCGTATGGTGGCGACGAGATCGCGCATGGAGCTTTCCGGCCCCAGATATCCGCGTATTCCGGTATCGGCCCACGCCAGGAAGTCCTCATCCTCTTCCCGCATGGCCAGGACGATCACGCCGATGTCCGGGGCGCGTTCCCGGACGGCGGCGACGACCGTCATCGCCTCGGGATGCGAAGAGTCGATCACCACAAGCCCGGGATTTGCTTCCCTGAGGACGTCGGCAGCGGTCTCTTCTGAATACGCGCTGAACACTTGGATGTCGTTGCAATCGCGCAGAAGCAACGCCAGCGCTTCCCGCAGGAAATGCACATGGCTTAGGAAAAGAATGACCATGCTGCCCTCTTATTGTTCGCTGTATTACGTGTGCAAATCCCTTGTGGATGCAGTCGCTTAGCAAAAGTTTATAGGATAGCGTTTGCAACCATGTATTGTATAGATTAGGACATGCACAACTTGATTGAAAGTGCTCGTTGCCGAGCGTCCTTGTACAATTTAGTACAACCAATACGACGCGCGTCGAGCAGGGCGTTCCTACCCGACGATCCCTTGCCATTTCTCGGCCTCTAGAAGTCTCGCGTCCGGCCATTATGGCAGGAACCGTTGGCCGTAGCACCGGCTCAGCGTGATCGTGGCGGTAAAGAGCGTTACTTTTTCATCATGGTGTTGCCGCATCCCCACAATCGATGGCGTGCCGCCTTCGGCTGCCGGATCGAAGGGGCAAATGGCAGGTGGGATGGTCTCGCGGCCGGACGCTTTCATTCTGCGCGCAGGCCAGATCAGGGGCGGAGGCGGGAACGTGGTCGCGACACGGGCGTGGAAACGTCTGAGTGCGACGTGCGTCGCGCAGCCGGCTATGTTGGCCTCAACGCGTCTTGAAGCGTCCCACGCCGGGGCGGGTTGACCTTTCCGCGGTGAAACCGGTGCAGCATCGCGGTGCCAGCAAGGAGGATGCGGTGGACGACCCCCGTGTTCCAGCCCGCCCCGCCTCGCAGGTTGAGCGCCTGATCGAGCGGACGATCTTCGGGAGCCGCTGGCTGCTCGCGCCCTTCTACCTGGGCCTGATCCTCGGCCTCGTGGCGCTGCTGGCGAAAGTCGCGTCGCAGGTCGTCGATCTCCTCGGCCACGTGCTGCCCGGCGGCGGCACCGAGATCACGGTCGGCATCCTGTCCCTGATCGATCTTTCGCTGAAGGCCAGCTTGGTGCTCATGGTCATCCTCGCCGGGTATGAAAGCTTCATCTCGCGGCTTGATGTGGGCGAGGGCGGGGTACGGCTCGACTGGATGGGCCGGGTCGGCTTTGGCGATCTGAAGCTGCTGGCGTCGGTCGTGGCCATCACAGCGATCCACTTGCTGGAAGGCTTCCTGAACGTGGAGCGCCGAAGCGACCGCGACCTGGCCTGGCTGGTCGGCATCCACATGGTGTTCGTCGTTTCCGCCGTTCTGCTCACGCTGATGGACCGGCTTTCAGGCCAGGGTCACTAAGTTCGGCCTGCCACCCCGGGGCGAGGCGGCGCAAGGCGGCGATTGAAGAGGCGCCGCGCCTCGTGCACAGTTGCGCAGGCTCCAGGGAGCCAAACCCGGATCAACCGGGACAGGAGGGAGCGTTGCCGAACGTCGCGCAAGCGGATCTGGACCCTGTTTGGGTGCGTCATCCCACAGACTCAGAGCTGGCCCGGCCATGAAAACCATCAAAGGCCCGGCCGTGTTCCTCGCGCAGTTCGCCGGCGACAGCGCGCCCCATGACAGCTTGGCCGGCATCGCGCGGTGGGCGGCGGGCCACGGCTACACGGGCGTGCAAATCCCAAGCTGGGACAAGCGGCTGTTCGACCTGCAACGTGCGGCCGAAAGCCGGACCTACTGCGACGAGGTGCAGGGCGTGCTGCGGGAAGCCGGGCTGACGCTCACGGAGTTGTCCACCCACCTGCAAGGTCAGCTCGTGGCCGTCCACCCGGCCTACGATCTCGCATTCGACGGCTTCGCCGCGCCCGAGGTCCGGGGCCGCCCGGCGGCGCGCCAGGCCTGGGCCGTGGAGCAGATGCGCCTTGCCGCCCGGGCATCGGCCAACCTGGGCCTGACAGCGCACGCCACCTTCTCCGGCGCGCTCGCCTGGCCGTTCCTGTATCCGTGGCCGCAGCGCCCGGCTGGGCTGGTCGAGGCGGCGTTCGACGAGCTGGCCCGGCGCTGGACGCCCATTCTCGACGCCTTCGACGCGGCGGGCGTGGATCTCGCCTTCGAGATCCACCCCGGCGAGGACCTGCACGACGGGATCACCTTCGAGATGTTCCTGGACCGCGTGCGCCAGCACAAGCGGTGCAACATCCTCTACGACCCGAGCCACTTCCTGCTGCAGCAGCTCGATTACCTGTCCTTCATCGACATCTACCACGAGCGCATCCGCCTGTTCCACGCCAAGGACGCCGAGTTCCGGCCGAGCGGGCGGCAGGGCGTGTATGGCGGCTACCAGCCTTGGGCGGAGCGCGCCGGGCGGTTCCGCTCCCTGGGCGACGGTCAGGTCGATTTCGGCGCGGTGTTCAGCAAGCTGACGCAGCACGGCTTCGACGGCTGGGCGGTGCTGGAATGGGAATGCTGCCTCAAGGACAGCGAGCAGGGCGCGGCGGAAGGGGCGGCGTTCATCCGGCGCCACATCATCAACGTGGCCGCCCGCGCCTTTGACGACTTCGCGGCGAGTGGCGTCGATGAGGCGACCAACCGCACGCTGCTGGGGCTGGCGTAAGGTGGCCGGGGCGCCGCGCCGCATCCGCCTGGGCATGGTGGGCGGCGGGGAGGGCGCGTTCATCGGCGCCGTGCACCGCATCGCCGCGCGGCTGGATGACCGTTACGAACTGGTAGCCGGCGCGCTGTCGTCGGACCCGGCGCGGGCGCACGCCAACGCCGCCGCCCTGCACCTGGACCCGGCGCGGAGCTACGCCGACTACCTTGCGATGGCTGAGGCCGAGGCGGCGCGTCCGGACGGGATCGAGGCCGTCGCCATCGTCACGCCGAACCACCGGCACCACGGCCCCGCCCGGGCGTTCCTGGCCCGCGGCGTCCACGTGATCTGCGAAAAGCCGATGACGCACCGGCTGGAAGACGCGCTGGACCTGGAAACGGCCGTGCGGGACAGCGGCGCGCTGTTCGCCGTGGCCCACACCTACACCGGCTACCCACTGGTGCGGCAGGCGCGCGCCATGGTGGCGGAGGGCGCATTGGGCGACATCCGGGTGGTGCAGGTGGAGTATGCCCAGGACTGGCTCACCACGGCGCTGGAAGCGACAGGGCCGGCGCAGGGCGGGCAGAAGCAGGCGGCGTGGCGCACCGACCCGGCGCAGAGCGGCGCCGCCGGGTCGGTGGGCGACATCGGCACCCACGCCTTCAACCTGGCGGAGTTCGTGACCGGCCTTGAGGTGGAGAGCCTGGCGGCGGAGTTGTCCACGTTCGTGCCGGGTCGGCGGTTGGACGACAACGCGCACATGCTGCTGCGCTTTGCCGGCGGCGCGCGGGGGGCGCTGTGGTCGTCGCAGGTGGCGGTGGGGCAGGAGAACGCGCTGCGGCTGCGGGTGTATGGCAGCAAAGGTAGTCTGGAATGGGCGCAGGAGCAGCCGAACGCGCTGCTGTTCACCCCGTTCGGTGAGCCGCCCCGGCTGATCCGCCGGGCTGGGGCGGGGTCCGGGCCGGCGGCGGCGCACGCGAGCCGGGTGCCGTCCGGGCACCCGGAAGGGTACTTGGAGGCGTTTGCACAGTTGTACCGGGACT